>DATEDO010000237.1:0-7868 GCA_035281625.1 Candidatus Methylomirabilota bacterium | reverse complement strand
CCAAGGTCAAGGAGCACATCGGCGCGATCGTCACCGGCGTTGATCTCGCCCGGCCCGTCGACGCCCAGACCCGAAAGAAGCTCTACGACGCCATCGTGGAAAACGTCGTGCTGGTGATCCGGGCGCAGGTGGCGCTCGAGCACGGCGCCAAGGTCGGCGGCGGCCAGGGAAAGCACGGCCACCACCGCCGCGCGCAGCTCGAGGCTCCAGCCACCGCTCGCGGCCGCCCCGTCCTCGCCCTCGATCCAGAGCTGCGCCCCCTGGGGCAAGAGGGCCAGCCGCTCGAGTCGCCGGGGTAGCGCGCGCCCGCGGCGGGCGTGCTCGTCCTCGAGCACGCGCAGCAGCCGCTCGCTCAGGACGAGGCGCACTCCGGCCAGCCGGGCGAGGACGCGGCGCACCACGTCGCCGCCGGATCCGCCGGGCGGCGCCAGCACCACGACGAGCCCGCTCTCTCCCACCGCCGGCGCCAGCACGGATTCCAGCGCCGCCTCGTCCTCGTCGACGACCATGCGCGCGACCACCGGAACACCCTCCGCGCGCAGCGCGCGCGCCACCGCGAGCGCGGGCGCCTCGTCATTGCCGCCGCCCTCGGCCGCGCCCACCGTGACGACGCGCGCGGTCACGCCGGCACCCCGAAGAGCGCGCGGGCGCCCATCACGAGAATGAGGGCGTAGGCGCCCGCGATGAGGTCGTCCAGCATGACGCCGAGCCCGCCCGTGAAGGCCTGGCTCTCGTGCGCCGGGAAGGGCTTCCACACGTCGAAGAGCCGGAAGAGGATGAACGCCACCAGCAGCACGGGAATGGTCCGCGGCAGCAGCAGCACCGAGAGCATCATGCCCGCGACCTCATCGACCACGATGATGCCGGGATCCTTGTGCCCGAGGACGCGCTCCACGCGGCCGCCCGCCCAGAGGCCGGCCACGATCACCGCCGCGAGCGTCCACGCCAGGGCGAGCGGCGTGAACGGGATCAGCCACAGAAGGACGAGGGTGACGGCGCTGCCGACGGTGCCGGACGCGACGGGCGCGTAGCCCGCGCCGCCCGCGGTGGCGATGGCGAAGGCGACGCGATCGAGCGCGCCCAGGCGGCGCGCGCCGCCGCTACTCTCCAACCAGCTCGTAGCCGTCCACTTCGACGATGCGGACCTCGGCGAAGCGCCCGGGAACGAGGCGCCGGTCGCGCAGGAGCACCACCCCGTCGATCTCGGGCGCCTGCCCGGCCAGCCGCCCCTCGAAGGGGAACGCGCGATCGGCGCTCGGGCCGTCCACCAGCACGGTCTGGCGGGTGCCGTAGAGCGCCTTCTGGCGGGGCCACGCCAGCCGATCCTGGGTCTCCTCGACGAGCGCCGCGCGCTCGGCCATCACCTCGGCCGGCACCGCGTCCGCCATGCCGGCGGCGGGCGTGCCCTCCTCGGTGGAGTAGGTGAAGACGCCGAGGCGGTCGAACGCCACGTCCTCGATGAACGCGAGCAGGTTGTCGAAGGCCGCCGGCGTCTCGCCGGGGAAGCCCACCAGCACCGTGGTGCGCACGGTGAGGCCGGGGATGGCCTCGCGGAACTGGGCGACGATCTCCTTCATGCGCCGCGCCGTCACCGCGCGCCGCATGGCGCGCAGCACGCCGTCGTCCCCGTGCTGCACCGGCATGTCGAGATAGGGCACGACGCGCGCCTTCGCCCAGCGGCCGATCAGCCGATCGTTGACGTGCGCGGGATGGAGATACATGGGGCGGATCCACGGCATCGCGGTGTCGGACAGGGCGAGGAGGAGCTCCGCGATGTCGCCGTTACCGGGCAGATCGCGTCCGTAGGCCAGCGTGTCCTGCGACACGAGGATGGCTTCCTGGATGCCGCGCGCGGCCAGGCCCTTCACCTCGGCGACGATGTCTCCCCGGGGCCGGCTCCGGTGCGTGCCGCGGAACTGCGGGATGGCGCAGAAGGTGCAACCCATGTCGCAGCCTTCGGCGATCTTCACGTAGGCGTAAGGCAGCCGCCCGGTGAGGAGACGCGGCGCGGCCGCGTCGTAGAGATAGCCGGGAGGCGCGGCGGTGACCCAGTTCCGGCGGCCCTCGGCCTGGCTCACCACCTCCACGATGCGATGGAGATCGGAGGTGCCGAGGATGGCGTTGACCTCCGGGATCTCCGCGAGGACGTCGCCGCCGTAGCGCTGGGTCAGACAGCCGGTGACCACCAGCGCGCGGGCCCGCCCTCGCTCCTTCAGCTGGGCCAGCTCGAGGATGGTGTTGACCGATTCCTCGCGCGCGCGGTCGATGAAGGCGCAGGTGTTCACCACCAGGCAGTCGGCGCCGTCCGCCCGGTCGGTGATCTCGTGGCCGGCCGCGGTGAGCAGGCCGAGCATCAGCTCGGAGTCCACCTGGTTCTTCGGACAGCCGAGGGTCGTGAAGTGGACCTTCATGGCGAGCCTTGATGATCCCACACGCGCGCGCGGCGCGTCAAACCGCCAGGGGGCCTTACTTCAGGGCGTCGAGAGTCCGCCGCGCCTCGTCGCTGCCCTTGAAGCCCGGCGCCTTGAGCGCGGCTTCGAGCTCCCGCCGCGCCTCCTCGGTCTTCCCGAGCTTGGCGTAGACCATGCCCAGGTGGTAGCGCACCTCCGCCGACCCGGGGGCCGCCTTGGCCGCCTGGCTGAGGAGCTGTTCGGCGCGTCCCAGGTCGCCCTTCTGGAAGAGAATCCATCCCAGCGTGTCCGTGATGGCCGGGTTCCCCGGCGCGGTGGCGAGCGCCTTCTCCGCGAGCGCGATCGCCTCGTCCCGGGTCGCGGGATCCGTGCTGAGCAGGTAGGCGAGGTTGTTCTGCAGCAGGGGGTTCTCGGGCGCGCGCGCGAGCGCGCGGCGATAGGCGGAGACCGCGCCGGCGGTATTGCCGCGACGCTCCTCGATCTGCGCCATGTCCATGAGCGGCTCGGGGAGGCGGGGATGCGCCGCCGCCGTCTCCTCGAGCAGCGTGATGGCTTCGTCCGGGCGCTGCTGGCGGTCGAGGAGGTTCGCGCGGCCGCGCGCCGCGAGGAGGAAGTGTGGCTCCTTTTCGAGAGCGCGCTGATAGGCCTCGAGGGCCTGGGTCGGCCGGCCCACCCGCTCGTTGACGACCCCGAACACGACGTACGCGGCGGGAGTGTCACCCTGGGCGCGCCGGACTCGCTCCGCCAGGGCCACCGCCTTGTCGGCCTGGCGCTCGCTCACATAGACGTCCAGCAGGGCGCCCTGAAGCTCGAGGTTGTTCGGCGCCGCCTTCACGCCGTCCTCGAGGGCCGCGATTCCCTCGGCGGGCCGCTTCTGGGCGAGATAGAAGCGGGCGAGCTGTATGCGGGCGGGGACGTTCTGCGGGGCGGCGGCGACCGCCTTCTTGAGCTCGCCCTCCGCTTGCGCGGGCGATCCCTTGTCCATGTAGATGCGCGCGAGGAGGGCGTGGGCCATGGGGGCGGCATTGGTCGAGGCGACCGCGCCCTGGGCCTTGGCGATCGCGCGATCCTGTTCGCCCGCGGCGGCGAGCAGCTGAGCCACACGGACGCGGGTCACCGCGGGGTCGGCGCTGGTCTGCTCCGCCCGGTCGAACGCCCGCAGGGCCGGCTCGAGCTGCTTCTGCATGAGCAGCGTCCGCCCCAGCTCGAAGTGCGCCATCGCCCACTCCGGCCGCTCCTTGGCGACGGCCTCCATCTCGGCGCTCGCCTTCGCGAGCTGCCCGCGCGAGCGCTCGACGACCGCCAGCCCCATGCGGGCGCTCACGGACTTGGGATCCTGCTCGATCACCTTGTCGAAGAGCGTCTCGGCCTCCGCCGTCTTGCCCAGGTCGAGCTTCACGAGCCCCTGGAGGAGGAGCGCGGGCACGAAGGTCGGCGCCTCGCCCAGGATCTCGCCGAGCGCCTTCTCCGCGATGACCGGCTGGCCGGCGTCACTGTAGATCTGGGCGATGAGGAGCTTCGCGTCCAGATCCTTGCCGCCCGAGCGCTTGAGCGCCTCGTTCGCGGCGGCGAGGGCCGGGCGGAGCTGGCGCTGCCGGAGCAGCGCCACCGCGAGACCCCGGCGCGCCGGGGCGAGGTCGGGATCGGCGGCGATCGCCCTCCGGAACCAGGTCTCGGCCTTCTTGGGATCCCGCGTGTCGAGGGCCATCTGTCCCAGGCGCATCATCACGCTGACCCGGGACGGCTCGAGCCGCAGCGCTTCGGCGTAGGCGGCCTCGGCCTCGCGCGGGAGCCCGTTCACCTGCGCCGCGAAGCCGTGCACCTCGTGGCCGGCGGCCAGGCCGGGCTGAGCCTTGACGAACTCCCGGGCCCCCTTGAGGGCCGCCGCGTTCTGGCGCTGCTTCAGGAGCTCGATCACGGCGCCCAGGGTCGGCGGCGCGCTCGGGGCCTCCGGCATCGGGGCGACGGGCGTGCTATCCGGGACCACCGCCGATGCGGGCGCCCCCGCGACCAGGAGGAGGAAGGGAACGAGGAAGGCGCCCCGGCTCACGACATGCCCGTCAGGTCGAGCGGTAGTTCGTGAACTGGAGGGCGACGCCCAGGTCCTTGCCCTTCACCAGCGCGATCACCGCCTGGAGATCGTCGCGGTTCTTCCCGGAGACGCGGACCTGCTTCTCCTGGATGGAGGCCTGCACCTTGATCTTGGAGTCCTTGATCAGGCGGACGATCTCCTTGGCCTTCTCCATGGGGACACCGTCCTGGAGCGTGATCTTCTGCTTGAGCGTGCCCCCCGCCGCGCTCTCGGGATCACCGATGGTCAGCGCCTTCAGGTCGACGCCGCGGCGATGGAGCTTGGACTGCAGGATGTCCAGCACCGCCTTCAGCTTCATCTCGTCGGCGGAGGTGAGAACGAGGTCCATCTTCTCCTGGACGATGTCGTTCTTCGAGCCCTTGAGGTCGTAGCGCGTCTCGATCTCCCGCTTGGCCTGATTGATGGCGTTGGCGACCTCCTGCATGTCCACCTTGCAGGCGATGTCGAAGCTGTTCTCGGCGGCCATGGCCGTATCTTACCGCCTCACCGCGGATTCAGGGGCACGACGGCGGCGCCCTTGGGGGGGACGAAGGCGAAGAGGCTATCCGGCAGGCCGCCGTTCGGGGTGACCCGTGTGAAGTTCATGGTCACGGTATTGCCGAGCTGGTCGTAGAGCACGGCCACGCGCACGATGTAGTCCTTCGGATCCACGGTGAGGACGAGGCGCGTCAACAGCGGCGTGGGATTCTTGGGCGTGAGGTCGAGGACAGGGCGCCCCGCGCCGTCCACCTTGGCGGCGGGATTGAGAAAGCGCACCGTGAACTCCTCGCGCACCTTGCCCAGCCCGGCCAGGAAGGACCCCGCCGGGCCGGCCAGCGCCTTGGGCGCCTCCCCCTTGTTCACCTGGTTGAGGTCGGGCGTGTAGACCCAGAAATTCACGCCGTCCGACACGATCTGCTGGGGCGAGGGGGTCTTGTAGTCCCAGCGGAGCTTGCCACCCTTCTTCAGGTACACCGTGCCCTCGGCGCGGATGTCCTGCCCGAGGCTCTTGTTGTTCGAGACCTGGGAGAACTCCGCCTTGAGGTCGTTGATGCGGCCGTAGGTGCCCTCGAGGCCGGCCACGACCTCGTCCAGGGACTGGGCGACCGCCGGGGCCGGACCGGCGAGCCCGACGACCAGCGCCAGGCTGACGAGGGCGAGGAGGTGTCTCATGGCTCCAGCCTACCAGAGGCGCCCGCCGCGGGCGGGCGGCGTAAGGGCGGGCGCCGCTACCGCCCGTGCTTGGCGAGATACTCGGGCCCGACGAGGATCTCGCGCGGCTTGGCCCCCTGCCCCGGCCCGATGATGCGGTCCTGCTCCATCATGTCGATGAAGCGCGCGGCCTTGGGATAGCCCAGCCCCAGCCGCCGCTGGAGGAACGAGATGGACGCCGCGCGCTGGGCGATGACGAGGTTCACCGCGTCCCAGTAGACGTCGTCCCGGTCCTCCCCATCTCCGCCGCCGCCCTCCGCGTCCGCGGTGGGCATCTCCACCTTCTCGTAGACGGCCGAGCCCTGCGTGCGGAGGAACTCGCAGATGGCCTTGACCTCGCCGTCGGACACCCAGGAGCCATGCACCCGCACCTGCCGCGAGGCCCCGGGCGGGACGAAGATCATGTCGCCCTTGCCGAGGAGCTGCTCCGCGCCGTTGGCGTCCAGGACCGTGCGTGAATCGACCTTGGAGGCGACCTGGAAGGCGATGCGCGTGGGGAAGTTGGCCTTGATGAGCCCCGTCACCACGTCGACCGACGGGCGCTGGGTGGCCACGATCAGGTGAATGCCCACGGCGCGGGCGATCTGGGCGAGGCGCACCAGCGAGTTCTGCACCTCGCCGGCGGACACCATCATGAGATCGGCCAGCTCGTCCACCACGACCACCCAGTAGGGCAGGCGCTCCTCGGGCGCGACCTCCTTGTTGTAGCCCTCGATGTTGCGCACCGCCTTGGCCTGGAGCTGCTTGTAGCGCTCGTCCATCTTGCCGACGATCCACTTGAGCCGCATGGCGGCTTCCTTGGCGTCCGTGACCACCGGAGCGAGGAGATGCGGGATGCCCTCGTAGATGCCCAGCTCCAGCCGCTTGGGGTCGATCAACAGGAAGCGCACGTCCGCGGGCGTGGCCTTGTAGAGGAGCGAGCAGATCATGGTGTTGAGCCCCACGCTCTTGCCGCTGCCCGTCGAGCCCGCGATGAGCAGATGCGGCATGCTCGCGAGATCCGACACCACGGGGTTGCCGGTGGTGTCCTTGCCCAGGGCGAGTGGGAGCTTGCCCTTCGAGTCGACGAACTCCGGCGAGACGAGGATCTCGCGCAGGTACACCGTGGCCGACTCGGGATTCGGCACTTCCACCGCCACCGTGCCGCGGCCGGGGATGGGCCCGACGATGCGCACGGCCGCCGCCTTCATGGCGAGGGCGAGATCGTCGGAGAGATTCACCACCTGGCTCACCTTGACGCCCGCCGCCGGCTCGAACTCGTACGAGGTGATGACCGGGCCCGGGCTCGCCTGCACGATGTGGCCGTCCACGCCGAAGTCGGAGAGCTTCTTCTTGAGGGTGGCGGCGTTGGCCTCCAGCTCCTCGCGCGAGCGGCTGTGAGAGGAGGCGGGCGGAGCCTGGAGCAGGCCCACCGCCGGGAGCTGGAACGCCTGCGCCCCGCCGGAGCCGAAGTCGAACGTCTCCTGCCAGGCCAGGCCCTTCTCGGAGACGCCGGCCTTGGGCTTGGGGGGCTCCTTGACGATCAGGGGCGGCGGGGTGAAGGGGCGCTCAGGGGTCACGTCGATTTCGTCTTTATCATCAACATGCCTTTCGGCATGTTGACCGTGGTCCAGTCGGTTACGGCTACCGTTGGTGGATCCGGCTCTCCACGCGGTCCAGCGCTCGCGTAGCGCCAGGCCGGCCTTGCCGAGCGAGGCCTGGGTGACAAACAGCGCGGCGACGGGGAGGATGGCGAGCAGGATGATCCAGGTCCCGACAGTGCCCACGGAGGCGGCGAGCGCCTGATTCACCACCCAGCCCAGCATGCCGCCCTTGTGAATGCGCAGCTCGGTGAGCGTGTCGGACGCGCGTGCCAGCATGCCGGTGACGCTGATGAGGAGCAGGACGAGCCCGGCCACGCCGGGCCAGCCGCGCGCCAGCGGCGCGCGCACGAACGCGCCCGCGCCGTAGAGCACGAGCAGCAGCGGGAACACGTAGCCCGCGTAGCCGAAGGCCCAGAACGCGGCCCAGCCGAGCCAGAGCCCGACGGGACCGGCGGGGCTCGCCTGGTCCAGCGGATGACGGGTGGGATCGAAGGCGTAGAGCGCCACCACCGCGAAGCCCGCCAGCGCGAGGGCGAGAATCCCCTTCACCTCGCGTACCCAGCGGCCATCGCCGCCCGGGCGCCGCGACTT
>DATEDO010000236.1:0-15710 GCA_035281625.1 Candidatus Methylomirabilota bacterium | reverse complement strand
CGCGCGGAGCCGCGGGCGGCGGGCCGGACGGGCCCGCACCCGGCGCACCTCGCGGGCCAGCTAGCGCTGGGCTCGCCGGTCGACACCGTCCACGCCGAGGGGTAGAGTCAGTCGCACGGTTCGCGACACCCTGGCCCTGAGGAGGGCGCGATGACGACCGCGGCGAACGGCACCTGGCACACGACCGCCTGTATTCTCTGCTCCGTCAACTGCGGCATCGAGGTACAGGTGGGCGCGGACGGCCGCCGCTTCGAGCGCATCCGGGGCGATCGGGGGCATCCGGCCTCGCAGGGCTATCACTGCGAGAAGGCGCTGCGTCTCGACCACTATCAGAACGGCCGCGATCGCCTCACCCGGCCGCTGCGGCGCCGCGCCGACGGGACATTCGAGGCGATCGACTGGGACACCGCGATCCGCGAGGTGGCGGCGCGGCTTTCGGCGGTGCGGGACGCGCACGGCGGCGAGCGCATCCTCTACTACGGTGGCGGCGGGCAGGGCAATCACCTCTGCGGCGTGTACGCCTCCGCGACGCGCCGGGCCCTCGGCGTGAAGTTCCGCTCCAATGCCCTCGCCCAGGAGAAGACCGGCTGGGCCTGGGTGGGCGAGCAGACGGTGGGCGGCATCCCGGGCGGCGACTTCGAGCACTGTGAGGTCGCCCTCTTCGTGGGCAAGAACCCCTGGCACTCCCACGGGGTGCCCCGCGCCCGTACCGTGCTCAAGGCCATCGCCACCGATCCCGCCCGCACCCTCATCGTCATCGACCCGCGCCGCACGGAAACCGCCGACCTGGCCGACATCCACCTCCAGCTGCGACCGGGCACCGACGCCTGGCTCCTCGCCGCCCTGGCCGGCGTGATCGTGCAGGAAGAGCTCCACGCGCGGGCCTGGCTCGCCGAGCACGCCACGGGCGTGGACGAGGTGCTGGCGGCCCTGCGCGCGGTGCCGGTCGGCCGCTACGCGGCGATCGCCGGCATTCCCGAGGATGTGGTGCGGACAACGGCCAGGACGCTGGCCGCGGCCCGGGGGGTGGCGGTGTTCGAGGATCTCGGCACCCAGATGACGCGGCACTCGACGCTCAACAGCTATCTCGACAATCTGCTCTGGCTCCTCACCGGAAACTTCGGCAATCGCGGGGGGAACAATCTCCCGCTGCCTCTCATTCCGATCGCGCCGTCGACCACGCGCGGCGAGGTGAGCCCGGTGGCGAAGGCGCCCATCATCGCCGGGCTCGTGCCGTGTAACGTCATCGCCGAGGAGATCCTCACCGATCATCCGGACCGGTACCGGGCGATGCTCGTGGAGTCGGCCAATCCCGCGCACTCGCTCGCCGACAGCCCGCGCATGCGGGAAGCGCTGCGCGCGCTCGACTGCCTCGTGGTGATCGACGTCGCCATGACGGAGACCGCGCGCCTGGCCGACTACGTCCTTCCCACGCCCAGTCAGTACGAGAAGTGGGAGGCCACGTTCTTCAACTTCGAGTTCCCGGCCAACTACTTCCACCTGCGCCGTCCCGTGCTCGCGCCGCCGGCCGGCAGCGATCTCCTCCCCGAGCCCGAGATCCACGCCCGGCTCTGCGAGGCGCTCGGCGCGGTGACCGAGGCCGAGCTCGGCCCGCTGCGCGAGGCCGCGAAGGAGGGCCGCGCCGCGTTCGCCGCCGCCTTCATCGGCGCGACCGCCGCCAATCCCAAGCTGCTCGAGCTGGCGCCCGTGCTCCTTTACCGGACGCTCGGCCCCACGCTCCCGGACGGCGCGGCGCCCGCCGCGGTGCTCTGGGGCGCCGCCCAACGCCTGGCGCTCCGCCACCCCGACGCCGTACGCCGCGCCGGCATCGAGGCGCCGGATCACGAGCTGGGCGAGGCGCTCTTCGCGCGCATCCTGGAGAGCCGCTCGGGCCTCGTCTTCGCGGTGGACACGCACGAGAACGTCTGGCGCCGCATGCGTGGCCGGAGCGGGGCCGTGAATCTCCACGTGCCGGAGCTCGTGGGCGAGCTGGCGCTGCTCGCCACCGATCCGCCCCCCGCGGCCGATCCCGCGTTCCCGTTCGTGCTCTCCGCGGGCGAGCGCCGCTCCTTCACCGCCAACACCGTCTATCGCGACCCCGCCTGGCGCAAGAAGGACGCAGCCGGGGCCCTGCGGGTGAGCCCCGCCGACGCCACGCGCCTGGGCCTGGCCGACGGCGGCGCCGCGCGCCTGACCACCAAGCGTGGCAGCCTCACCGTGGCCGTCGAGGTCTCCGACACCATGCAGCCCGGGCACGTGTCACTGCCCAACGGGCTCGGGCTCGGGTATCCCGACGGCGGCGGCGCGTCGGTGGTCACCGGCGCCGCGCCGAACGAGCTCACCGCGAGCGCCGATCGCGACTGGTTCGCGGGGACGCCGTGGCACAAGCACGTGCCGGCGCGCGTGGAGGCGGTGAGCGGCTGAGCGTAGCGGCTCAGCCGAGGCGCGGCAGCACCTCCTCCGCGAGCCGGCGGATGAGCCGTGTCCGCTCGGCCACGAAGCCCGTCACGAGAAAGCCGGTGATGCCGGCGTCCATCACCGGGCGCAGTCGGTCGGCGCACACGGCGGCCGGGCCCACCGCGGCGAAGCGCTCGGCGAGGTAGGCGCGCAGCGCGGGCTCGGCTTCCAGCAGGCGTGCGTTCGGGCTCACCCCCAGCGCCTCGTGCGCGGCCGGCTGATAGCCCTTCTGCACGCGGCGAATGGCGTCGGCCAGCTCGCCCGGCACGTGCTTGCCCTCGAGCGTGAAGCGGAACACGTGATGGGCGTTGGAGGCCAGCTCCATCCGGATCTCGTCGATGCCGGCGGCGACGTCGTCGGTGACGTTGGCCCGCACCATGGTCCAGAGGTCGATCGAGGCGGGATCGCGACCGGCGCGCCGGGCGCCCGCGCGCACGTGGGCCACCGCGTCGCGCACCAACGCGGGCTCGAGCCCCACGTTGACGATGACCCCGTCGGCGATCTCGCCGGCCAGCTCCAGCGTGCGCGGCCCTTCGGCGGAGAGATAGATGGGCACCGCGCGCGGCGCCCAGGTGAGCCGCAGGACGCGCCCCCGCCATTCCGTCTCCCGCTTGTCGTGGAGCGCGCGTACCGCGGTCACGTAGGCGCGCAGCTCGGCGAGCGTCGAGGGACGCTCGGCGAGATTCAGGACGGCGCTGTCACCCGAGCCGAGGCCGAAGAAGGCGCGGCCCGGCGCGATCTCGTCGATGGTCGCGATGCCGGACGCCGCGACGGCGGGATGCCGGGTGATGGCATTGGTGACGGTGGACCCGATCCGCACGCGGTGCGTGGCCTGAGCGCAGAGGGCCATCGTCGCGTACATCTCGCGAAACACGGACTGGCTGTCGGCCACACCGACCATGGTGAAGCCGACGGCCTCGGCCAGCCGTGCGTCGGCCACCGCGGATGCCACCGAGCGGGGCAGACAGAGCAGTCCCAAGCGGGCCCGCGGGCTCATGGTGGTACGCTGATTGCGTCGCTCACCGCTCGTCCGCCATGGACTTCCTCCAATCCAATCTCCAGTTCTTCGCCGAGCACCCGTTCAGCGTGGTGTTCTTCGCCCTGCTGATCGAGGCGGCTGGAATTCCTTTCCCGACCCGGATCATTTTGATCCTCGCGCCCGCCTTCATCGACACCGATCGTGACCTGGCGCGCCTGGCGGTCGTCGCCGCGGCCGGCGCCGTCATCGGCGATCATATCCCCTACCTCGCCGGCCGTGTCGCGGGGATGCGCATTCTCACCCTCTATTGCCGCCTGACCCTCTCGCCCATGAGCTGCGTGGACAAGGCGCTCCACCATTTCGGCCGCTACGGGCCTCCGGCGCTCCTGCTGAGCCGCTTCTCCACCAGCGTCCGCATCCTCGCCTCGGCCTGCGCGGGCTGCGGTCGCATCACCTACGGGCGCTACCTCGTCCTGGACGGGCTGGGGACGCTCCTCTACACGTGCCTCTGGGTGATGGTGGGAGCGATGATCGGCGATCGCGCGGTGCAGTTCTTCATGCACGACCCGCGGCGCTTCACGTTCCTGGCCCTCGCCGTGCTCGCCGGCGCCGGCTTCATCGGCTACCGCCTCTGGCGGCGCTGGCGCGAGGCGAAAGCGCACGCGGCCGCGCGCCGCCGGGCGCTCGACGCGCTCGAATCGCGCGGCGCCTAGGCCTCCCGCCGGCGCAGCATCTGCTGGAGGCTCTGCCGGGTGAGCCCGAGGCGCTCCGCCGCGCGCGTCTTCGAGCCGCACTCGCGGAGGGCATCCTCGATCATCCGGCGCTTGAGCTGCTCCACCGCGTCGTTCAGGGTGAGCGGCGCCGCGGGCCGGCCGGCGGTGGCGCGGATGCGCTCCGAGAGCTGGCCGAGGCCGATGGGTTGCCCCGGCTCGGCCAGCGTCACCGCGCGCTCGATCTCGTTCTCCAGCTCCCGCACGTTGCCCGGGAAGGGATAGGCACGGAGGGCGCTCAAGGCTTCCGGCGCGATGCCGGGCACGGCCCGGCGGCTCCGCTCGCGGTAGAGCCGGAGGAAGTGCACGGCGAGGTCGGGGATGTCCTCCGGGCGCTCGCGCAGGGCAGGCAGCGGGATGGGAAACACGTGGAGACGGTAGTAGAGGTCGCGCCGGAAGCGGCCGGCTTCCACGTCGGCCTCGAGGTCGGCGTTGGTGGCGGCGAGCACGCGCACGTCCACGCGTCGCACGGACGAGGCGCCCACCCGGCGCACCTCGCCGTCCTGCAACACCCGCAGCAGGCGCAGCTGCATGGCCGGCGACATCTCGCCCACCTCGTCGAGGAATATGGTGCCGCCGTCGGCCTCCTCGAAGAGCCCCTTGCGCTCGGCGGTGGCGCCGGTGAAGGCGCCGCGGGCGTGGCCGAACAGCTCGGACTCCAGCAGGCTCTCGGGGAGCGCCGCGCAGTTCTGGGCGACCAGCCGCGCCCCCCGCCGCGGGCCGTTGTCGTGGATCAGGCGCGCGAAGAGCTCCTTGCCGGTGCCCGTCTCGCCGAGCAGGAGCACGCTGGTGTCGGTGTCGAGCACCTTTCTCGCCAGCTCGACGGCGGGGCGGAGACCGCCGGTGGCGCCGATCAGCCCCTCGAAGTCCAGCGGCCGCGCCCGGGCATCCGCCACTTCGCGCCGGAGTGTGTTCACCGCCAGCTCGAGCTCGTCCCGCAGCCGCGCGTTGTCCCGCGCCAGCGCATAGCGCTCGGCGGCGCGGCGCACGATGAGAAGGAACTCGTTGGGGTCCCAGGGCTTGGGCACGAAGTGATAGATGCGGCCGGTGTTGATCGCCTCCATGAGGTGATCCACGTCGGTGTAGGCGGTGAGGACGATCCGGATCGCGTCGGGCGCGACGTCCTGGCTCCGCCGCAGGAGCTCCACGCCAGTCATGCCGGGCATGCGGTAGTCGCTGACGATGACCGCGACCTCCGCCTCGCGCAGGACGCCGAGCGCCTCCTCGCCCCCGGTGGCGCGGAGGACTCGGAACTCGGCGGCGAGCACGGCCTCGAGCGCGTCGAGCACGCGCGCCTCGTCGTCGACGATCAGGATGGTCGCGAGCTCTTCCATGGAACCTCCGCCAGCGTTTCCCCCAGCGGGAGCCGTTCAGGGAGCGACGGCGGCGACGGGCTCACGCAGCTCCAGGATCTCGTAGAGGGTCTCGCGATCCTTCAGGCCCTTCAGCTTGGGAGAGCCCAGCTCGCGGTGGCCCACCAGACCGCTCACTTCACGAAACGTGCTGTCGGCGGCGATTATATGCGCGTCGAAGAGGCGTGTCATCCGCTGGATGCGGGCGGCCGCGATCATGGGCCGCCCCACCACCACGAGCTCCCGGCGATCGGTCGAGCCGATGGTCCCCGCCATCACCGGGCCGGACGCGATGCCTACGCCGATGTCGAACCGGGGGAGGCCCTCGGCGGCCCAGCGGGCGGAGAGATCGCGAACCGCCTCCACCATCTCTACCGCCGCCCGCACCGCGCGGGCCGGCGCGTCCTCCCCGCCCTCGGCCACGCCGAAGAGCACCACGATCTCGTCGCCGATGAGCTGCTCCACCGTGCCGCCGTGGCGGAAGATCACCTCGATCATGCGGCCGAGGTACGCGTCGAGGAGCCGGATCACGACGCGGGCGGGGGTGGTCTCGATGAGGCGCGTGTAACCGCGGATGTCCGCGAAGAGCACCGTCGCCTGCCGCCACTCGGCGGGCTGATCGAGCAAGGTCGCGTTGCCCAGCGCCATGTCGGCGAGCCGGGGCGACACGTACCGCTGAAGCTGGGCGCGCACCCCCGCCTCGCGCACGATGCGCTCCTGGGCGGCGCGGAGATCGGCGAGGGTGGCCTCGAGGTCGGCGTTCTTCGCGGCCAGGTCCTCGATGAGCCGCTCCCGCTCCACGCTCAGGCGATGCCGCTCGACGCCGCGCCGCACGGTGTGGGTCAGCTCGGCGGGATCCCACGGCTTGTGGATGAAATGGTAGATGTTGGCCGCGTTGATCGACTGCATGAGCGCGTCCGCGTCGGTGAAGGCGGTGAGGAGCACCCGCACGGTGTTGGGGGCGAGCTCCCGGCAGCGCGTGAGCAGCTCGGTGCCGTTCATGCCGGGCATGCGCTGGTCGCTGATCACGAGCGCGACCGCCTCCCGCGCGAGCAGCTCCAGGGCGGCCTCCGGCCGCTCGGCGCGCAGCACGCGGTGCTCCATGGCGAGGAGCGCCTCCAGCGAGTCGAGCACCCGGACCTCGTCGTCCACGACGAGGACGGTGGCCTCGGCGCTCATGACCGGGTCGCGGGGGCGAGCGGGATGCGCACCGTGAACACGGCGCCACCCTCGGGCGGGCTCGCGGCGCGGATCTCGCCCCCGTGCTTCTTCACGATCTCGTAGCTGATGCTGAGACCGAGCCCCGTCCCCTCGCCCACCGGCTTGGTGGTGAAGAAGGGATCGAAGAGGCGCCCCATGATCTCGGGGGCGATGCCGGCCCCGGTATCGGCGATGTCGATCACCGCCGCGCCGCCCTCCTGGCGGGTCGCGATGGTGATGGCCCCCGGCCCCGTGATCGCCTGGGCGGCATTGGCGAGGAGGTTCAGGAGCACCTGGTCGATCTGCGACCGGATGCACTCCACTTCCGGTAGCTCACCGTACTTCCGGTGTATGACCACCCGATCCTTGAGGAGGTGATTGAGGAGGGTGAGGCTCGACTCGATCTCCTCGTGGAGGTCCACCGGCTGCCACACCTCGTCCTGGGTGCGGGCGAACACGCGGAGGTCGCGGACGATCTTTCGCGCCCGCTCGGCGCCCTCGCGGATCCCCTGGATCATGGAGTCGAGGTACTTGAGCGCGTACTCGATCTTGCGGCTCTCCCATTCGCCCTGGAGGCGCGCGCGCTCCGCGTCGGGCAGGGGCGCCGCCCGGTAGGCCTCGAGCATGCCCCGGAGCCGGCGCACGAAGTCCTCCAGCGTGGTCACGTTGGAGTAGACGAAGCCGATGGGATTGTTGAGCTCGTGGGCGACGCCGGCCACGAGCTGGCCCACCGACGCCATCTTCTCGCGCTGGATGAGCTGCATCTGGGTGGCCTGGAGCTCGCGGTAGGCGGCCTGCATCTCCTCGTGCGCGGCGCGGAGCTGCTCGGTGCGCACCCGCACCTTGTCCTCGAGCCCGCGGCTCAGGTCCTCGATGGTCTGGAAGCTCTGGGCGCGGTCCACCGCGAGGGCCACGTGATTGGCCACCGCCGAGATCAGCTCCAGATCGGCGTCGCCGACCTGCTCCGGTTCGCTCGCGGTGACGGTGAGGACGCCGAAGACTGCCTCCTTGACGCGGAGCGGCACCATGACGACGGAGCGGACGCCGAGCGACCGCGCCGTCGCCACGTCCACCGGCAGGCGCGTGTCCTCGACGTCGCCAATGACGAGGGGCAGTCCGTTGCGCGCGACGTGCGCGGCGCCCGCCTGAGCGTCGTCCAGCCGGAACTCGATCCCGGGGAAGCGGACGATTTCTGGCGCGCGCCCCGCCATCCGATGGCCGCGCACCACCTGGCGGCCGCGGTCCACGAGGAAGAGGTAGGCGTGCTGATAGCCCATCTGGTGGACCAGGCGCTCCAGCGCCTGCTCGTAAATCCTCTCGACGTCGAGGGTGGCGTTGACCGCCGCGGAGAGATCGCTCAGGAGCGACAGCCGCTCGATGGTGGTCTCGAGGTCACGGAACTTCTTCTCCAGCTCGTTGTTGGAGTACAGGATCTCCTCGGATTGCAGATCGAGCATGCGCTTGGTGTGCTGCCAGCGCGCGCGCTGCACGAGGCAGTGGCCCACCGTGGCGCCCAGCAGCACCGGCAGCGTCGCCACCACCGCCTCCGCCGCCCACGACAAGGGCTGCGTGGCGGCGAGGGCCAGCGACAGCACGCCCGACCCGACGGCACCGACCCCGGTGGCCCCCCAGAATCGCCGGCCGAGCGGTGGGTTCTTCCACCGCACGTCGATCAGGCATGCGTCGGCCCCGCGCGCCGCGCACTGCCGCTCGGTGACGACGGCGGGGCGCAGGCCCCAGTTGGTGGGGTAGCGCTCCAGCAGGACTTTCTGCCAGGTGCAGAACCAGAGCGGTATGGCCCGACCGGACGGCACCTGGCGGAACGCAAACTGGTTGCGCCGGACCTTGAGATCGACAATGCGGCAGAACCGCGCGGTGGCGGCCTGGATCACGCAGTGCCGGGCGTAGAGGTCGCGCGGCGCCCCCATCCCCATGGAGTAGGTACCGAGGTAGTGGCGATACTCTCGCGAAGGCTTCCAGTCCATGAAGTCGTCCGCGAAGCGGCGCGCCCACCGCGCCTCGTCGGTATCGCCGGTGAGATTCATCGCCACCCGGACCATCTCGTTCGCCACCGGCAGCGGCAGCCAGTTGTGGTCGGCCATCAGGTAGTCGCGCGGCCGCTCGGCCGCCCGGCAGAGCGCGGCGACGCCCTCCGGGCCGGCCTCCTTCTCCACGAAGGGGATCAGCCCCTTCGTGAAGATGCAGTTGATGTCGGGCACTCGGGCGGCCTCAGCTCGGCTTGAAGACCAGCTTCGAGGAGATGCTCGCGGGCTTGGTGAGCGTGTCGAGGACCGGAGACTTCCGGTCGATGGTCTCCTTGCAGCGTCGCACCTTGTCCTCGGATGCCGGGCTCTTGATGGTCACGGTGTAGCGGATGTCGCTGAAGCCGTTCTTCACCGACTTGTCGTGCCCGAACACCCCGCGGAGGTCGATGTCCGCTTCGAGATCGATGTCGAGCCCGTCGAGGGGCACGTCGAAGAGCGCGGCGTTGGCGGTGATGCCGGAGCTGATGCAGCCCGCCAGCGCGGCGAGGAGCACCTCCGTCGCCGCCGGGCCGCTGTCGACACCGCCCAGCGCGGGGGGCGCGTCGGCCATGAGGACGAACTTGCGGGTCGGGGGGGTGACCGCCTTGCCGCCCGTCTCGTGCGTCCCCACCTCGATGACCGCCTTGGTGCCGCGCGCCCACGTCGAGCGCACCTTGAACGTGCGCTTGCCGATGGCGGGGTTCTCGCGGAGCTTCTTGTCGAACTCCCGCATCGCGTCCACGTTGACGTCATTCATTGCCATGGCGGTCTCCTTTCCGATCAGAGAAGGTGGGCGATCAGCCGGGCGGCGCGCTCGGTGCCGCCGGCGGGAGCGTCGCGATACTGCACGGGCTTGCCCAGGTGATCGACGATGGCGGCGCCCAGCTCCTCTTCGCTGGTGCGGCCGAAGTCCATGCGCACGCCCGCCCCGAGGCGGTCCAGCCGGCGCGCGACATGGAAGTTCTGCTCGAAGTGATTGCGCAGGGGGAAGTAGAGGAAGGGCGTCTGGAACGCGGCCAGCTCCATGGTGGTGGTGAGCCCGCCCTGCACGATGGCGAGGTGGGCGGCGGCGTGGTGGCGGAAGAGATCGGGCACGAAGGGCCGCACGTCGAGACGCGGGCCCTGCGGCAGCTCGGCGGGATCGAGCCGTGGGCCGGCGACGAGCATCATGCGCACGTCGGGGATCCGGGGCGCCACCCGCAGGAACGCCTCCGCGCACTTCCGGAGCAGGCTGCGGCCGGCCCGGGTGCCGCCCGCCGAGACCACGATCACCCGCTCGTCTTCCCGGAAGCCCAGCTCGCGCCGCAGCCCCGCCTTGTCGCGGAAGTCCGCGGGGTCGAAGTGGTAGGTGTAGCCGGAGAAGCGGAAGTGCTCGCGGCTCCATTCGCGCATGTTCGGCAGGTCGGGGCCGAACGGGCGATCGAGCACGTCCTCCTCGTCACCTACCATGATCGAGAGGTCGCGCACGTCGGGGTGGAAGCGCAGGTGGTCGATGTTCTCGGCGTTCTTCTCCCAGGCCCGCTTGAACTCCACCGAGCCCGGCTCCTCGCGCATGGGCAGCATGCCGATGAAGTCCGTCATGAACACGTAGGGCGCGCGCTTCAGCTCGGGGTTCTCGTGCAGGAAGTAGTCGAGGTCCCAGCCCTCGTCGCCGACCCAGAGATCGTAGGGCTCGCGCTCCACGACGTCGGCGAACGTCATGAAGTTGGCGGTCATGATCTCGTCCATGTCCCAGAGCGCGTCGAAGGCGTGGAGCTCGTGGTCCCGCGTCCAGCCCTCGAAGTGGGCACTCTCGTTCACCATGTGGCGCGTCGCCGGGTGCAGGCGCTCGCCCCAGGCGTGCACCACGCGGTCGGCGGGATCGGCGGCGAGGAAATCGACGGTCACGTCCCCGTTGATCTCGCGGAGCGCGCGCGCGATGGCCAGATCCCGCTGGATGTGGCCGAGGCCGATGGGGCTGGACAGCCAGAGCACGCGCCGCTGGGCGGTGCGCCGGGCCGGGCGCGATTCCGGCGGCGCCGCCGTCGCCCGCTCGGCGATCGCGGGAATTCGGTGCGACTCCACGGGCCGATCCAGGACGAAGTCGCGAATCAGGTGGTTCACCTTGACGGCATGCCGCCCGTGCAGGCCGTGGCCGCCGCCCTCGAAGGTGACGAGCCGCGCCCCGGGGAGGGCGGCGACGAGCTTCTCCGCGTGGGCGTAGGGCACGATCTTGTCGAGCGTCCCGTGGAGGGCGAGGGTGGGCGCGGGGACCCGGGGCAGGAAATCATAGACGTTCGTCCCGTCGATGGCGCGCAGCGACTCCACGAGGACGTCGGGCGTCGTCTCCCCGGCCCAGGTGACACCGTCCTCGATGCCCTTGAGCGAGTGGGGCTCGGGCAGGCAGCGGGCGAGGAGCCGCCGGCGATAGTTGTCGAAGTCGTTGCGGATCACCGGCGCGACCCTCTCGTCGAAGGGTTGCGGCACCGACTCCGCGTACTGCCCGCTCACCAGGATGAGGTGGGACAGCCGGTCTGGATGCTCGACCGCATAGCGGAAGGCGATCATGGCCGCGCACGACAGCGCAACCAGGGCGAAGGGCGGCCGCACCGTCTCCTCGAGCACGGCGACGAGATCCTGGTAGCGGGTGTCCAGATCGAAGGCCCCCGCGGTCCGGTCCGAGCGCCCGTTGCCGCGGGGATCCATGGTGACCACGCGGAAGTAGCGGGACAGATACGGAATCTGACCCTTCCACTGCCGGCTGTACGCGACGGGCTGACACTGCGGCAGCAGGAAGAGATCGCGCCGGCCGCCGTCAGTTCCCTGCCCGCCGCTTATCTGATAGAAGAGCTTGACGCCGTCTCGGGTGACGTACATCGACTACCTCCGATCGCCCGCCGTCTTGACGGCCGGGGCCACCATCGTATCGCGCCGACCCGCCGCGCCGCGGGCCAGCTCGTGTAGCACCAGGGCCGCGCCGCCGCGCACGGTTTGCCGCTTCTCCCCCGGAATCAGGTGAATCGCGGTCCCGGCCAGGACCTCCGCGAGCGCGTACTCCTGGGTGCGCCGCGCGATCTCGGCCCGCAGAGGCAGGAGCGACTTCACCACCCCGCCGGTCACCACGATGACCTCCGGGTTCAGGCCGTTCACCACGAGGGCGAGCCCCGCGCCGAGCGCGCGGCAGGCGCGCTCCACCATGGCGCCGGCCAGCCCGTCGCGCTGCGCGGCGGCGGCGAACACCGTCTCCGCGGTGATGGCGGCAAGGTCGCCCCTCGCGAGGGCGAGCATGTTCGAGGGCTCGCGCACGATGCGCCGGCGCGCCTCCGCGGCGAGAAGATCGCCGCCGAGATACAGGCTGAGGCAGCCTCGCCCGCCGCAGCGGCACGGCGGGCCGTCGAAGTCGATGGAGACATGACCCAGCTCGCCGGCGTAGCCCCCGGCGCCACGAACGAGCTGTCCGTCCACGATGATACCGGCGCCGACGGCGGTCCCGATGGCGATCACCACACACGAGGCGGCGCCCCGGCCGGCGCCGAACGTCCACTCGCCGAGGGCGAGAGCATTGACGTCGTTGTCCACGAAGGTGGGCAGCCCGGTCTTCGCGGCGACGCGCTCGACGAGAGAAATCCCCTGCAGGTCGGCGAGGATGGAGCCGGCCGACGCCACCATCGCGCCGCGCTCCCTGTCCACGAGACCCGGGACGCCCACCCCCACGGCCTCGACGGAAAGCGCCCGCCTCGACGCCTCGCCGACCAGCGCGGTCACGATGTCGAGGATGGTCGCGACCACCGTGCCCGAGCCGAGCTTGGTGCCCGCCTCGAGCGCCGAGAGCACCTCGCCCTGCCGGGTCACGAGGCCGCCGGCCACCGTGGTGCTCCCGACGTCCACGCCGATCAGCACGTCCGAATCCGAAGTCATGGCGATTCCGCAGGGAGGTACTCGCAACGGGCGTGCCACGCGCCAGCATCGCAGAAACGCGCACTTGCGGAGAGGGGTGCAAGGCTGCCTTGCGGAGGCGCTGGCCCCCGAGCCACGAGATCGCAGCGTTTCCGAGAGGTTGAGCGCCGCAAGCCGGGATGGCGGCCCTGCGCCGACCCGCCGCGCGAGCCCGGCCTCGGCGGGGGTATCATGAGTCGATGAGCTCGACTCCCAGCGCCGAGGACTACGCGGCGCGCCTGGCCGCCATCGTCGCCAGCGCCGATGACGCCATCGTCAGCAAGACTCTCGATGGGCGGATCACCTCCTGGAACCGCGCGGCCGAGCGCATGTTCGGCTATGTCGAGGAGGAAGTGCTGGGAAAATCCATCACCCTCATCATCCCTCCCGATCGCCTGGGCGAGGAGCAGGAGATACTCCGGAAGCTTCGGCTCGGCGAGACCATCGATCACTTCGAGACCATCCGGGTGACCAAGGACGGTCGCCTGATCCCCATCTCGCTGAGCGTCTCCCCGATCCGCGCGAGCGACGGCCGCGTCGTCGGCGCCTCGAAGATCGCCCGGGACATCAGCGAGCAGAAGCGACTGGAGGAGGAGCGGGAAGACCTGCGCGAGCGGGAGCGGGCGGCGCTGGCCCAGGCCCGCCTGGCCAATCAGGCCAAGGACGAGTTCCTCGCGATGCTGGCCCACGAGCTACGCAACCCGGTGGGCGTCATCGTCAACGCGATGGCCGTGCTCGAAAACGCGGCCGCCCCATCCGACGAGCGCGAGCGCGCTCACCGGCTCATCGAGCGCCAGACCAATCATCTCGCGCGGCTACTCGACGATCTCCTGGACGTGGCGCGCATCGGTGGGCGGCTCGTCGATCTCGAGCGGGTATCGGTGGACCTGCGTCAGGCGGTGGAGCATGCGGTGGAGGGTGAGCGGCATCGGATGGAGCGGAAGCGGCAGCACCTCCATGTGTCTCTGACCCGAGCGCCCGTGACGGTCATCGGAGACCCGGTACGTCTCCAGCAAATCTTCGGCAATCTCTTGAACAACGCCTCGAAGTACACACCGGTCGACGGCTCCATCTGGGTCACCCTGGAGGTGGAGGGCGATCGCGCGGTGGTCACCGTCTCCGACAACGGCCCCGGCATCCCCGCCGGTCAGCTCGAGCGGATCTTCGATCTCTTCGTGCAGGCCAACCCCACGCTGGCGCGCACGGAAGGCGGGCTCGGCATCGGCCTCACCCTGGTGCGGCAGCTCGTCGAGCTCCATGGCGGGGAGGTGCGCGCCGGCAGCGAGGGCGCGGGCCGCGGCGCCCGCTTCACCGTCCGCCTGCCGCTGGCCGGCCGCGCGGAGACCGCCGCCGCGGCGCCCGCCGGCCGGTCGGCCGCCCATCCTCAGCGCGTGCTCGTCGTGGAGGACAATGCGGACGCGCGCGAGATGCTGGCCATCCTTCTGCGCTTGACGGGGCACGAGGTGATCGAGGCCGCCACCGGCGCCGAGGGCATCGAGCAGGCGCTTTCCCACTCGCCCGGCGTGGTGGTGGTGGACATCGGGCTGCCGGACGTCAACGGCTATGAAGTGGCGCAGCAGCTCCGTCAGCGCCTGCCCCAGCGCGCCCGCCTCGTCGCGCTGTCGGGCTACGGACAGCCGCAGGATCGGGCGCGATCGCGCGAGGCGGGATTCGACGCCCACCTGGTGAAACCGGTGGACCCTGCCACGCTGGACGAGATCATCCAGGGCTAGCCGCCAGCGGGCAGGGCTAGCCGCCAGCGGGCAGGGCTAGCCGCCGGCGGGCAGGGCTAGCGGCTCGCGCCCCCCGTGGCCTGGCGGATCAGGCCGACGATCACCAGCAGCGCGCCGCCGCCCACCCCACCGCCCACGATCTGGGTCAGGATCGCGCCCATGTCCAGGGGGCCGCCGGCAATGGCGCCCGGCGCGGTGCCCGAGGCCGAAATGATGGAGTTCAGGAACTGGCCGCCCAGGCCGCCGCCGACGATGCCGGCGACGGAATTCCCCAGAGGGCCCAGGTTGAACTGTCTGAGGAGCGCGCCCACGGCGTTGCCGCCCACCGCGCCCGCGACCAGCTGAATCACCAGGTTCATCAGGAACGAGTCCATGGCGCGTCCTCCCTTTCGTCGGAGCGGGACCGGGCTCGGATCGGACTCTCCGTGAAGACGGTGAGCCCCGTCCGGGACGCCCGAAATGGGACCTAGGTCTCATCCGGTAGCGGCCGCCTTGGGCGTGGCTCCGTGGCGAATACGGAGGAAAGGCGCTATCCTTGCGCAATTCCGGCCATGAAGGCTGCCAAAAACCCTCCCGACCGCCAGACCCGCATGGCCGCCGTGGTCTTCGCAGACCTGGTCGGCTTCTCCAAAAAAACCGTCCCGGCTCAGCTCGCCGCCAAGGAGGCGTTGACCGCGTTGCTCCAGCGGCACGTGGCGCCCTATCCAAAGACCGCGCGCGTGATTCTCGACACGGGCGACGGCGCGGCGGTGGGCTTTCTGGTCAACCCGGAATCCGCGCTGGGCCTGGCGCTGCGCCTCCGCCGCGAGCTGGAGGCCGCGCCGGCGGGGGCGCTGCTGCGCTCGCCCGACCTCCGGCTCGGCATCAATCTGGGGCCGGTGAAGGTGGTCACGGACCTCAACGGCCAACCGAACATCCTGGGCGAGGGCATCAACTCCGCCGAGCGCATCATGAGCTTCGCGGATCCCGGCCACACCACCGCCTCGCGCAGCTTCCAGGAAGCCGTCTTCTACCTGGATCCCGCCTTCCAGGGCCTCTTCGAGCCGCTGGGGACGCGCGCCGACAAGCATGGTCGCGAGCACGAGGTGTTTCGCCTCACGAGCTCCACCGCCGCCATCGACGCCGCCCTGCAGAGCCTCGGCATCGGGTCGACCGCGTCGGATGGGCGGGCGGCCGGGCCACGGGGCGCGGCCCTCGGGGACGAGGCGGGGCCGGGCCTGTCGACCCTGGCGCGGGGCGCGCGCGTGGCCCTCGTCGCCGGCGTGCTCGTGATCGTGGCG
>DATEDO010000235.1:0-35567 GCA_035281625.1 Candidatus Methylomirabilota bacterium | reverse complement strand
ACCCTCCAGGGCTGGCTCGTCCCGGGCCGGCGCGGGGCGGGGGCGGTGCTCATCCTCCACGGCGTGCGCGCGAGCCGCCTCGACATGCTGGCCCGCGCGCGCTTCCTCCACGCGGCCGGCCACACCGTGCTCCTCTTCGATTCGCGCGCGCACGGGGAGAGCGGGGGCCGGCGCATCACCTTCGGCTACCTCGAGAGCCTCGACGCCCGGGCCATCCTCGGCTTCCTGCGCCGGAGCGCCCCGGGCGAGCGCATCGGGATCATCGGCGTGTCACTCGGCGGCGCGGCCGTGCTGGTGGGGCCGCAGCCCCTGGACGTCCAGGCCCTCGTGCTCGAGGCCGTGTACCCGACGCTCGAGGAGGCGATCGAGAACCGGCTCGCCCTGCGCTTCGGCGTCCTCGGCCCGCCGCTGGCCTCGCTCTTGACCCTCCAGCTCCGGCCGCGCCTCGGCTTTTCCGTGGAGGACCTGCGCCCGATCGACGCGGTCGATCGCGTCGGCGCGCCGGTGCTGATCATCGCCGGGGCGGACGACCGGCACACGACGGCGGCGCAGTCGCGGCGGCTCTTCGCCCGCGCCCAGGCCCCCAAGGAGCTCTGGGAGCTGCCCGGGACGGGGCACGTGGACTTCCACCGTGCCGCGCGCGCGGAGTACGAGGCGCGCGTGGGCGCGCTCTTCGCGCGCACCCTCCGGGCCGGTGTGGACGGGGCCCGGCCGGCCGGGGTTCCCGCCGCGCGCGCCGCGCGGTAACATCGAGCGGGGCCGTTCACCGGCCGAACGGTGGGGCGAGGGCGGTCAGGGAGGCGGGGCACATGAGCGCGGTGGCACGCAGCATCGGCTGGATCCTCATGATCCTGGCCGCGCTCATCGTGTTCGTCGGCGCCCTGGTCGTGGTGGAGCCGCTCGGCTGGGGCGCCGGCGAGGATTTCGACCCCACCATGCTGGTGGTCGTGGTGGGCATCATCGTCGCCGGCGGGCTCCTGGGCGCCCTGGGCGCCTATCTGGCCTTCGCCCGGCGCTGGGCCCGCTGACCGAGGCTCATCTCAGAATTTATGGACTTCTGTCCCGCTCCGTATAATGCCTGCCATGATGACTCATGGCTCGCCCATGCGCGTGATCGCGGTGATGCTGGTCGTCGTGCTGATGATGACGTTCGCCGCGCCCGCCCGCGCCGAGGCGATCGACCCGATGACCGCGCTGGCCATCGCCGGCGCCGCCGTGGTGGTCATCATCCTCATCGCGTACATCATCATCGCCAGCAGCAAGGGGCCGCGCATGCCCGACGCGCAGGACGAGCGCATGCCGGTCATGGTGGCCTGCGCCGAGACGGAGGGGCAGCCGCGCACCTGCTGGGCGGTGGATCGGCCCGGCGAGCGTTTCAGCCCCGAGCAGCTCGAGCCGGTGACGGAGCCCGCCGGCTTCCCCGCGCGGCAGCTCGCCCCGCAGAGCTAGCCCGCCGCACTTCGCCCGCCTGAAAGGAACGACATGGCGCACCAGTTTGTCTTCACGCTGAAAGACCTCCGCAAGATCGTGCCGCCCAAGCGGGAGATCCTGCGCGGGATCTGGCTCTCCTTCTACCCCGGCGCCAAGATCGGCGTGCTCGGGAGCAACGGCGCCGGCAAGTCGACCCTGCTCCGCATCATGGCCGGGGTCGACACCGACTTCCTGGGCGAGGTGTGGCGCGCGCCCGACATGCGGATCGGGTATCTCCCGCAGGAGCCGGCGCTCGATCCCGGCAAGGACGTGCGCGGCAACGTGGAGGACGGCGTGGCCGAGGTGCGCGGGCTCCTCACGCGCTTCGACGAGATCAACGCCCGCCTGGGCGAGCCGATCGACGGCGACGAGATGGAGAAGCTCCTCGAGGAGCAGGCCCAGGTGCAGGACGCCATCGAGGCGCGCAACGGCTGGGATCTCGACCGCACGGTGGAGATCGCCATGGACGCCCTCCGCGTCCCCGAGGGGGCGCAGGACGTGAGCACGCTGTCCGGCGGCGAGCGGCGCCGGGTCGCCCTCTGCCGGCTGCTCCTCGCCAAGCCGGACGTGCTCCTCCTCGACGAGCCCACCAACCACCTCGACGCCGAATCCGTCGCCTGGCTGGAGCGCTACCTCAAAGACTACCCGGGCACGGTGGTGGCCATCACCCACGACCGCTACTTCCTCGACAACGTCGCGGGCTGGATCCTCGAGCTGGACCGCGGCGCGGGCATCCCGTGGGAGGGCAACTACTCCTCGTGGCTCGAGCAGAAGAAGGAGCGGCTGGCCCTCGAGGAGAAGCAGGAGTCGGCGCGGCAGCGCACGCTGGAGCGGGAGCTCGAGTGGGTGCGCATGGCGCCCCGGGCCCGGCACGCCAAGTCCAAGGCCCGCCTCGAGGCCTACGAGACCCTCCTCGCCGAGGGGGGACAGGGCCGCGAAGGCAGCGCCGAGATCATCATCCCCAACGGCCCGCGCCTGGGCGACCTCGTCGTGCAGGCGGACAAGCTCCAGAAGGGCTACGGGGACCGCCTGCTCATCGACGGGCTCACCTTCTCGCTGCCCCGCGGCGGCATCGTGGGCGTGATCGGCGCCAACGGCGCCGGCAAGACCACGCTCTTCCGCATGATCACCGGGCAGGAGAAGGCGGACGGCGGCAGCCTCAGCGTGGGCGAGTCGGTGCGGCTGGGTTACGTGGACCAGAGCCGGGACGCCCTCGATCCCGGCAAGAACGTGTGGGAGGAGATCTCGGGCGGGGCGGAGCAGCTCACGCTGGGCAACCGCCAGATGGCCTCCCGCGCCTACGTGGCCTCGTTCAACTTCAAGGGGGCGGACCAGCAGAAGCGGGTGGGCGACCTCTCCGGCGGCGAGCGCAACCGCGTGCACCTGGCCAGGATGCTCAAGACCGGCGCCAATCTGCTTCTCCTCGACGAGCCCACCAACGACCTCGACGTGGACACCCTGCGGGCGCTGGAGGACGCGCTCCTGTCCTTCGCCGGGTGCGTGGTGGTGATCAGCCACGACCGCTGGTTCCTCGACCGCATCGCCACTCACATGCTGGCCTTCGAGGGCGACAGCCAGGTGGTGTGGTTCGAGGGAAACTACCAGGACTACGAGGCCGATCGGAAGAAGCGGCTGGGGTCGGCGGCGGAACAGCCGCACCGCCTGCGCTACAAGCCCCTGACCCGGGGCTAGCGCGACGAGCTAGCTCTTCCGCCCGTTGCCGTTGTTGTGCTTGGCCAGGTCGAGCAGGACGAGCGACCAGCCGATGGTGCGGAGCTGCTCGTCGATGACGGAGCGCGAGCGGCGCTCGGTGCGCCGGCGGTCCAGCATCGGCTGGCCCTTCTTCTCCCGCCGCTGATTCACCCGCCGGTCGAGGATCACCTGCACGCTCTCATGGCCGGCGAAGGCGCGCTTGATCTCCTCGTAGAGCTCGCGCCGATGCCGCGCCACCACCAAGAGATGCTTGGCGATGGCCAGCTCCTCGGCGGAGCGGCGCGGCGCCAGACGCTTGGGGGCGCCGTTGCCGCCGCCCGGCCGCGCGCCGGCGGCGATGTCGAGGAAGCGGCCGAGCGGGCTCCACGTGCCGCTGCCGCAGGCGGGGCAGGAGGAGTAGCCCATCTCGAAGCACTCGTCGCAGTCGAGGCACAGCGCGAGCTTCTTGAGGGGGAGGTGGACGCCCGCCGCCAGGACCCGAGTGCGGGGCATGACGCGAGCGAGGACATCCATGTGCGCAAATCAGTGCAAGTGCTGAACCAGGATACCGGGGAACGAAAAATCAGGTATTTAGCCGGGCAGCCGGAAGTTCTGACTTACGAGAAATGTCGGGGGCACCAAAATGGGGGAAAACACGGACGTCGGCCAACGGACAGCCGGGATGGGACTGTCCGTGGAGTGACAGTGTTTTCGAGCCTTTTCAGGCCTGTCCACGACGTCGGGTGTGAGCGGGCGCGCCTCAGGCCAGGTCGAAGAGGAGCAGCTCGCTGGGGCCCGTGGCCGCGACCTCGACGGCGGCCTCGTCCTGGAGGGCCGCGGCGTCACCCTCGCCGAGCAGCTTGCCGTTCACCATGGCCGTGCCCGAGACGAGGTGAAGCCACGCCCCGCGGCCGGCGGCGAGGGCATGGCGCACCGTCTGCCCCGGCGCGAGCAGCGCCGCGTAGACGCTGGCGTCCTGATGGATGCGCACCGAGCCCTCGCGCGCATCGCGCGAGGCGATGAGCCGGAGGCGCCCGCGCTTTTCCTCCACGGCGAACTCCTTCTCCTCGTAGCTGGGCGGGAGATTGCGCGCCTCGGGGAGGATCCAGATCTGGAGCAGGTGCACCGGCTCGTCCTTCGAGCCGTTGTACTCGCTGTGGGTGACGCCGGTGCCCGCGCTCATGCGCTGCACGTTGCCGGGGCGGATCACGGAGTGATTCCCCATGCTGTCCCGGTGCGCGAGCCCGCCCGCGAGCACGTAGGTGATGATCTCCATGTCGCGGTGCGAATGCGGGGGGAAGCCCGCGCCCGGCGCCACGCGGTCCTCGTTGATGACGCGCAGCGAGCGGAAGCCCATGTGCGCGGGGTCGTGGTACTGCGAGAACGAGAAGGTGTGGTAGGTGTCCAGCCACCCGTGATCGAAGTGGCCCCGCTCCTTGCCCGGTCTCAGCATGATCATGCGTTCAGTCTCTCACGCGCGGCAAGCGGCCGGCCGTCCCCGGCTAGCGCGGCTGCATGCGGATCGCTCCGTCCAGGCGGATGGTCTCGCCGTTGAGCATGGCGTTCTCGACGATGTGGGCGGCGAGCGCGCCGTACTCGGCGGGCCGGCCCAGCCGGGGCGGGAAGGGGACCTGCTTGCCGAGGGACAGGCGCGCGGGCTCCGGCAGCCCGGCGAGGAGCGGGGTGTCGAAGAGGCCGGGCGCGATGGTGCAGACGCGGATGCCGAGCTCGGCGAGGTCGCGCGCGATGGGAAGCGTCATGCCCACGATGCCGCCCTTGGAGGCGGAGTACGCGGCCTGCCCGATCTGCCCGTCGAACGCCGCCACCGAGGCGGTGTTGACGACGACGCCGCGCTCGCCCTCCTCGTTGGGCGCGTTCTTGGCCATGTGGGCGGCGGCGAGCCGGATGCAGTTGAACGTGCCGATGAGATTCACCTCGATCACCCGGGTGAAGGCGGCGAGCTCGGCGGGCCCGCGCTTGCCGAAGGTCTTCTCGGCGGCGCCGATGCCCGCGCAGTTCACCAGCACGTGGAGCGCGCCGAAGCGGGCCATCGCGGCGTCGAGCGCGCCGGACACGTCGTCGGCCTTGGTCACGTCGGCGGCGAAGAAGGCGGCGGAGTCGCCCAGCGTCTTGGCGACGTCCGCGCCGGCGGAGCGCGCCAGATCCAGCAGGGCCACGCGGCCGCCGGAGGCGAGCAGACGCTCCGCGGTGGCGCGGCCCAGGCCGGAGGCGCCGCCGGTGATGACGGCGGTGCAGGCGGAGATCTTCATGGGGAGCGGCCTCCTGAGCGGGATGGGTTGAGCCGGCGGCGTAGTATAACAACAGACGGACATGTCCGCTTCCGCCCGGGCGCCCCGCTGGATCCGCACGCCGGCGGACATGGGCCGCCTGGCCGAGGATCTCGGCGCGGCGCGCGCCGTCGCCATCGACACCGAAGCGGACAGCCTGCACCACTACCCGGGTAAGCTCTGTCTGGTGCAGGTGGCCACCGACGCGGGCGGGGCGCATCTGGTCGATCCGCTCGCGCTGACCGACCTCTCCGCGCTCGGGCCGGCCCTCGCCGCGCCGGCCATCGTGAAGATCTTCCACGCCGCCGACAACGACCTCGCCTATCTCAAGCGCCATCGCGACTTCGCGGTCGCCAGCGTGTTCGACACCTCCATCGCCGCGCGCTTCCTCGGCGTGACCTCGCTGGGGCTCGACGTGCTCCTGAAGACGTATCTCGGAGTGGATCCCGGCAAGTCGCGGCAGAAGGACGACTGGTCGCGCCGGCCCCTCACGCCGGAGCAGGAGACCTACGCGCTCAACGACGTGGTGCACCTCATCCCCCTGCGCGACCGCCTCACCGAGGAGCTGATCGCCCGCGGGCGCCTGGCGTGGCTGGAGGAGGAGTGCGCCGCGCTCGCCGCGGCGAGCGTGTCCCCGCGCATCAACGACCCCGACGCCTATCTCGGACTCAAGGGCACCAAGGACCTCGACCGCCGCGGGCTCGCGGTGCTGCGCGAGCTCTACCGCGAGCGCGAGCGCCTCGCGCTGGAGATGGACCGGCCGCCCTTCATGATCCTGGGCCACGACACGCTGGTGGTGCTCGCGGCGCGCCGGCCCACCGACGTGGCCGGGCTGCTCGAGATCCCCGGCTGCACGCCGCGCTTCGAGCGGCGCTTCGGCGCCGCGGTGCTGGGCGCCATCGCGCGGGGTCTTGCCGTGCCGGAGGACGACCTGCCGGTGCGCACCTCGAAGCCCCGGCCCAATGTGCCGGGCGCGGTGCGCCGCCGCATCGAGGTCCTTCGCGCCTGGCGCGCCAAGGCCGCGGCGGCGCTGGGACTCGATCCCGGCTTCTTCTTCCCCCAGCGTCTGATCGATCGCCTCGCCGCCGCGCCCCCCGCTGATCTGGACGCCCTCAGCCGCACCGAGGGTGTGCACCGCTGGCGCGCGGCGGTCGCGGGCGCCGAGATCCTCCAGGCCTTGCGCACCGCCTGAACGGCGTCTTGCCCCGCCGAGGGGTTGGTGGTACCCCTTGAGCACACGCTCGAGGCAGGCGATCGGACAAGGAGGACGCCCCATGACCTCCCGCCGCTACGTCCGCGAAGGCATCATCGGTGGTCTCATCGGAGCCACCCTCGTCGCCGTCTGGTTCCTCATCTACGACGCCTCGCGGGGGCGCCCCTTTCGAACACCCGCGCTACTCGGCGCGGCCACGTTCCAGGGCGTGACCGACCCTTCCACGGTGCCGGTCACGTCGCACCTGGTCATGCAGTACACGGTGCTCCACGGGGTCGTGTTCGCGCTCATCGGGATCCTGATCGCGTCCCTGATCTGGAGCGCGCAGAGTCAGCCCAGCCGGCTCCTCACCCTGGTCCTCGTGGTGCTCTGCTTCGAGGTGTTCTTCCTGGCGGTGGTGGTGACACTGGCGCATCCCGTGCTGAACGACGTCGCCTGGTGGTCCATCCTCGTCGCCAACGCCCTCGCCGCGGGTGGTATGCTCGCCTACTTCTTCATCGGTCACCGCGCGCTGGGTCGCGTGCTCCTGGGCCCGTGGACACGCGTCTTCCGCGAGGGCCTGGTGGCGGGTTTGCTGGGCGCGGCCGCGGTGGCGATCTGGTTCCTCGCCGTGGACCTGGTCGCCGGCGTCCCGCTGCGCACGCCCGCGCTGCTGGGGGCGGCGGTCCTCGAGGGGCTGCGTGAGCCCTCCGCCGTCGTCATCACGTGGCCGCTCGTGCTCAAGTACACCGTGATTCACGGCGCGGCCTTCGTGCTCTTCGGCTGGCTCACCGCGGGGCTGCTCGCCCTCGCCGACCGGGAGCCGCGGCTCCTCTACGCCTTCGTGATGCTCTTCTGCTGCTTCGAGGTGTTCTTCGTCGCGCTGATCGCGATCCTGGCGGAGTGGCTGCTGGAAGCGCTGGCGTGGTGGAACATCCTCGCCGGCAATCTCCTCGCCGCCTTGGTCATGCTGGGCTACTTCTTCCGCGGCCACCGGGTCGCCTGGCGCGAGTTTCTCTCCGCCCGCCAGGGGTAGACCCGGGCGGCGCCGGGCCGGTCTTACCGACGGCCCGGCGCCGTGTTGCCTGAAGGCAGCTCGTCGAACGGCAGCTCCTTGTCCACCCGCACGTCGGCGGGGAGGCCCAGCACGCGCTCGGCGATGATGTTCCGCAGGATCTCGTCCGTGCCGCCGGCGATGCGCGCGCCGGGCGCGGCGAGCAGCGCCTCCTGGAAGGCCGCCCGCATGGGCGCGAGCGCGGGGTCGAGCACGGCCCCGCCCATGTCCTGGAGGTCCATGGCGAACGAGGCGATCTCCTGCAGCTTGCTCGCGCTCACCACCTTGGCGATGGAGGCCTCGGGGCCCGGGGTCTCGCCGCGTGAGAGCGCGGTCATGGTGCGGAAGCGCGTGTAGCGCAGGCCCTGCTGGCGCACGTACCAGTCGGCGAGACGCTCGCGCACCGCCGCGTTGCCGATGGCCGGGCCTTCGGGCAGCTCCACCGCGCGGGCGAGGGCGAACACCTCGTCGAAATCGGGGCCGGCCACGTCGCCCACCGCCAGGCGCTCGTTCATGAGGGTGGTGATGGACACGCCCCAGCCCTGGCCCACCGCGCCCAGGCGCTGGCTGTCGGGCACGCGCACGTCGGTGAAGTAGACCTCGTTGAAGTTGGAAGCGCCCGACACCTGCTTGATGCGCCGCACCTCGATGCCCGGCGAGCGCATGTCGAGGAAGAAGAAGGTGAGGCCCTTGTGCTTGGGCGCCTTGGGATCGCTGCGGGTGACGATGATCCCCCAGTCGGCGAAGTGGGCGCCGGAGGTCCAGATCTTCTGGCCGTTGATGACCCAGCCGTCGCCCTCGCGCGTCGAGCGTGTGCGCAGCCCGGCCAGGTCGGAGCCCGCCGCCGGCTCGGAGAAGAGCTGGCACCAGATCTCCTCGCCGGAGAGCGCCGTGGGCGTGTAGCGCTGCTTCTGCGCCTCGGTCGCGTAGGCGTGCAGGGTGGGGATGCACATGCCCAGGCCGATCTCGAAGTAGCCGCGGGGCACCAGGAAGCGCCCCTCCTCCTGGTTGTAAATAACCTGTTGGATCGCCGTGCCGCCGCGCCCGCCGTACTCCTTCGCCCAGGTGATGGCGGCGAAGCCCGCCGCCGCCTTCTTGGCCTGGAACTGCCGGGCGCGCGTGAGACCTTCTTTCTCCCCGTAGCGGGCCTTCCACGTCTCGCCGGGATAGGCGCGGCGCTCGGCCGTGGCCTCGAGCCAGGCGCGCGCCTCCACGCGAAACTGCGCCTCGTCCGTGGTGTCGTTGAAGTCCATGGGCTAGGCTCCAGCGCGGGTTTCGAGCCGCGTGATCAGCTTGTCCTTCCAGCGCGCCACGCTGCCGAGGTTCAGCGCGAGAAGCTTGGCGCGGCGGTAGTACATGTGGCAGTCGAACTCCCAGGTGAAACCCATGCCGCCGTGGGTCTGGATGTTCTCCTTGGCGGCGTGAAAGAAGGCCTCGGTGGCGGCCACGCGCGCGGCCGCCGCCGCCACCGGCAAGGCGGGCGCGTCGGTGGAGAGCGCCCAGGCGCCGTAGTAGGCGTTGGAGCGGGCCAGCTCCACCGCGACATAGACGTCGGCCAGCTTGTGCTTGATGGCCTGGAAGGAGCCGATGGGCCGCCCGAAGGCGAAGCGCCCGAGGGCGTAGTCGCGCGCCATCTCGAGGGCGGCCTGCGCGCCGCCCACCTGCTCGAAGGCGAAGAGCACGGCGGCGCGATCGAGCAGGCGCTCGAGGAGGGCCCAGCCGCCGCCCGACGCGCCGAGCGGCTCGGCGGGTGTGTCGGCGAAGGTGAGCCGCGCGTGCGAGCGCGTGGGATCCACGGTCTCGACGGGCGTGCGGGTGACGCCGGGCCCGCCGAGCTCGGCGAGGAAGAGGGCGGGCGCGCCGCCGTCGTCCCGCGCCAGCACAACGGCGAAATCGGCCACGTCGCCATCGGCCACGGGCATCTTGGCGCCGGTGAGCCGGCCGCCGCGCGCGGTGGTCTCGAGATTGCCGGGGTGCACGGGGCGCGGGCCCTCGGCGAGGGCGAGGCAGCCGATGACCTCGCCGAGGGCCAGCTTGGGCAGCCACCGCGTCTTCTGCGCGTCGGAGCCGGCGAGCAGGAGCGCCTCGGTGGCGAGATACACGGAGGACGAGAACGGGGTGGGGGCGAGGCTCCGCCCCAGCTCCTCGGCGAGCACGCACAGCTCGAGATGACCGAAGCCGGCGCCGCCGTGCATCTCGGGGATGGCGGTGCCGGTCCAGGCGAGCTCGGCCATGCCGCGCCACAGATCGCGGTCATACGGCTCGCTCGACTCGAGGATGCGCCGGACGCGCGCGGGCGCCGCGCGGTCCGACAGGAATTTCCGCGCCTGGTCGCGGAGGGCCTGCTGCTCGTCCGAGAAGGCGAAGTTCATGGGGTCGCGCTACCCCAGGTGCTGGCGGAAGAAGTCGATGGTGCGCTGGCGGGCGAGCTTCGCGCTCTCGGCGTGATAGCTGCCGCGCTCGTCGCAATTGAACCCGTGCCCCGCGGGATAGACGTGGGCGGGCACGGTCGGATGCGCCTTCTTCACCGTCTCCCAGTGGTCGGGCGGGATCGACGCGTCGGTCTCGCCCCAGTGGATGAGGGTGGGGCAGCGCGGGCGCTCGTTGGCCGCCGCCGCGATGCCGCCGCCGTAGTAGCAGACGGCCGCGGCCACGCCGTCGATGCGGGTGGCGGAGAGCCAGGCGAGGGTGCCGCCCAGGCAATAGCCCACCACGCCGACCTTGAGCCCCTCGGCCTGGAGCGCCTTCACCGCGGCACGGATGTCCGCCACCATGTCGTCCAGCTGGATCTTTCCCCGCGTGGCGCGGCCGGTCTCCACGTCGGCCGGCGCGTAGCCGATCTCGAAGTCCCGCTGCACCCGATCGAAGATCGCGGGAGCCAGGGAGAGGTAGCCGTCGCCGGCGAAGCCATCGGTGACCTTTCGGATGTGCTGGTTCACACCGAAGATCTCCTGGATGACCACGACGCCCGCGCGGGGCTTGCCTGCGGGCTCGGCGCGATAACCGGCCAGGCGGTGGCTGTCTTCAGCGGTGAGGGTGACGGGCTTGCCCATGGAAGCGCCCTCCTTCACGCCCGCGTGCGGGCGGTGACCACGGTGATTGGGTAGAGGCAATAGTAATCCGGACGGTCGAGCACGTACTCGGGAGAGCCGGGCTCGCAGAGCGCGGTGCGGCGCCGCCAGTCCTCCGCGGCGAGCAGCGGCTTGAGGCGCTCCCCCCAGTTGCGGCCGAACACCACGGTGCCGATGTACTCGCGGGTGGCGGGATCGAGCGGGGCCCGGCGCTGCAGCAGGCGCGTGTCGTGGGCCACCGCGGCGAAGCCGGCTTCCCGAAGCGATTCCGCGGTGCGCTGACGGCGCTCCTGAAAGGAGCGGGCGCCCGCCTCCTCGCGGCTCCGCTCCGTCTCGGCCTGCTGGATGCGGCGCTCCAGCTCGGGATGCCCGGGCAGGAACATCCCCGAGAGCGCCTGCGACTCGAGCACCACCACGAGCCCGCCCGGCCGGACCACCCGGGCGAACTCCTTCAGCGCGGCCTGGGTGTCGGGGATGTGGTGGAGCACGTTGCCGCAGAAGAGCCAGTCGAACGCGCCGGCCGGCGCGTCGATGGCGGTGCCGTCGCCCTCGCGGAACTCGAGTCGCGGAGGCCCGGCCTGCGCGGCGGTGAGGGCGCGCGCCGCCTCGACCCGCTCGCCGGTGGGCTCGATGCCCACGACGCGCCCGCCCGGGCCCACCGCCTCGGCGAGCCAGAGGGTATAGAGGCCCACCCCGCAGCCCACGTCGAGGCCGCGCGAGCCCGCGGGGAGCCCGAGCCCGGCGATGATCGCGCGCATCTCCGGCTCGTGGAACCGGTTCATGCGCTCGAGCGCGACGGTGAAGGGGACGTCGCTCATGCCGGCTTGGCGAGGACGCTCACGCTGACGGTGGTCGCGACCGCGACCGTGCGGTAGAGCGGTCAGCGGTTCTTGTAGACCTCGACGAGGAGCTCCGCCTGATGCTGGTCCACGCCCGCCAGCTCGAAGCGCATGCGCACCTCGGCGAAGCGGTTGGGCTCGGCCACCGCCCGCACGCCCTCGATGGTGACCTCGGTGTGGCGGAGCGGCACGTGCTGCTCGCGCGCGTAGAGCTCGATGAGGGTGACGCCGCAGGACGACACGCCGGCGAGAAAGGCCTCGGCGGAGCCCAGGGCCTCGTGCGGGCCGGAGGGCGAGTCGATCACGAAGTGATTGGTCCGCGCCTGGTTGAGCGCGCGCCCGGGCACGCCACCGCTGTAGGAGCGGACGGAGTCAATCTTCACGTCGGCGGAGAGGTTTACCATGTTCGCTCGCCTCGCCTTCGGCTGCAGCTCGCCAAGCTTGTTCGCTCGCCTCGCCTTCGGCTGCAGCTCGCCAAGCGCGTCATGAGTTGATCGCGTTGGCGCCGGCGATGGCGCACTCGTGGTCCTGCTCGCCGGTGCCGCCGCCGCAGCCGATGCCGCCGATGACCTTGCCCTTGGCCATGATGGGCATGCCACCGTGACTGGGGAGCACCTGGCCCGGCAGCACCCCGGCCACGGTGGAGAAGAACACCGAGCCCTTCTGGGCCCGCTCGGCCAGGTCCGCGGTGGACGCGCGGAAGTTGGCGGCCGCCGTCGCCTTGGCGCGCGAGGTCTCCGGGCTCAGGAAGCTCGTACCGTCGCCGCGGGCGGAGAGGACCAGCCGCCCCGACTCGTCCACCACCGTGATGGTCATCGGCGTGCCCAGGGTCTTGGCCTTGTCCTGCGCCGCGCGCACCGCGCGCTCCGCCATCGCCAGCGTCATCTCGATCATGTCGGTCCTCTCGGTCTAGCGGCCCTTGAACTGCGGCGGACGCTTCTCCACGAAGGCGCGGATGCCCTCTCGCGCGTCCTCGGTCTCGAAGCAGACGTTCTGGGCGAAGGTCTCGAACTCGAGCCCGCCCCGGAGATCGGTGCCCTCGCCGTGATAGAGCGCGCGCTTGGCGAGGCGGATGGCGATGGGGGGGCCCGCCGCGATCTTCCGCGCCAGATCGCGGGCGGCGGGCAGGAGCTCCTCCGGCGGATACACCGCGCTCACCAGGCCGATGCGCAGCGCCTCCGCGGCGTCGATCATGTCGCCGGTGAAGATCAGCTCGGCGGCCTTGGCCATGCCGACCAACCGCGGCAGGAAATAGGTGCCGCCCCAGTCCGGATGCAGCCCGCGCTTCACGAAGGTCTCGCCGAAGCGGGCGGCGGTGGAGGCGAGGCGGATGTCGCAGCCCAGCGCGAGATTCATCCCCGCGCCGGCGGCGGCGCCGTTGACGGCGGCGATGATGGGCTGAGGCGCGTCCCGCATGGCGAGGAGGGTGCGGTCGCGGCCCGGCGCCACCTTTTCCAGAATTGGCCGCTCGCGCTGCGACTCCTTGGCCTCGTTCATGGCCTTCACGTCGCCCCCGGAGCAGAAGCCCTTGCCCGCGCCGGTGATCACCATGACGCGCACCTCGGGATCGGCGCTCGTCCGGACGATGGCGTCGTAAAAGTCCTCACGGAGGGTATCGCCGAGGGCGTTCAGCCGGTCGGGGCGATTGAGGGTGAGGGTGGCGATGGCGTCCTTCACCTCGTAGAGGAGACATTTGTACGCGGGCATCAAGGTCTCTCCGGAGTAAAAAACAGGCAATGAATCGTGCGCCGGCCTCAGCCGAGCGCGCCCTGCGCGCGCAGGGCCGAGAGGTCCTCGGCGGAGAAGCCCCAGTCACGAAGCGCCTCCTCCGTGTGCTCGCCCGCGCGGGCGGGCGGGCGGGGGATGGCGCCCGGGGTGCGGCTGAAGCGCGGCGCCGGTCCCGGCTGCACCACGCCCGCGACCTCCACGAAGGTGCCGCGCGCGCGATTGTGCGGATGGGCGGGCGCCTCGGTGAGGGAGAGCACGGGGGCGAAGCAGACGTCGCTGCCCTCCATGATGCGGCACCACTCCGCGCGCGTCTTCTGCTTGAAGACCTCGGTGAGCTTGGCCCGCAGCTCGTCCCAGCGCGCCTTGTCGTGCTGCTTGGGCAGGGGCTCGCCCTCGAGCCCGGTGAGGCGCAGCAGCTCCCCGTAGAAGCGCTTCTCGATGGAGCCGATGGCGATGTGCTCGCCGTCCTGTGTTTCGTACACGTCGTACCAGGGCGCGCCGGAGTCGAGGATGTTGTCGCCACGCTCGTCGTTCCACATCCCCATGGCGCGCATGCCGAACACCGCGGCGGCGAGCGAGGCGGCGCCGTCCACCATGGCGGCATCCACCACCTGGCCGCGCCCCGACTGCCGGGCCTCGAGGAGCGCGCAGACGACGCCGAAGGCGAGGTACATGCCGCCACCCCCGAAGTCGCCCACGAGGTTGAGCGGCGGCACGGGGGCCCCGCCCTTGCGGCCGATGGAGTGGAGCACGCCGGCCAGCGCGATGTAATTGATGTCGTGCCCGGCCGCGGTGGCCATGGGTCCGTCCTGGCCCCACCCCGTCATCCGCCCGTAGACGAGCCGCGGGTTCACCGCGAGGCAATCGTCCGGCCCGAGGCCGAGGCGCTCCATCACGCCGGGCCGGAAGCCCTCGATGAGGGCGTCGGCGCCCACGATCAAGCGCTTCATCGCCGCGACGGCGGCGGGGGTCTTGAGATCCAGCGCCACCGAGCGGCGGCCGCGGTTGAGCACGCTGAACTTGGGATCGACGGGGAGGCCGAGGTCCGCCGCGCCGGTGCGGTCCACGCGGAGCACCTCCGCCCCCATGTCGGCCAGCATCATGGCGCAGAACGGCCCGGGCCCGATGCCCGCGACCTCGATGACGCGCACGCCGGCGAGAGGCCCCTGGCTCACGTCGCCAGCACGTGCTTGGCCACCGCGTCCTCGACCACGGTGCCCTTGAAGAATTGGGGGTTCAGCGCGGTGTGGAGGCGGGCCGCGTTGGTGAAGGTGAACTCGCGGAAGTCGTCCTCGGTGATGAGGCCGTGCTCCACCAGCTCGTAGGCCTCCTCCACCACCTCGGTCATGTCGGTGACGTCGAAGTGGCCCACGTCGGAGGAGAAGATGGGATTCAGACGGTGATAGCCGTGGCGGTCGAAGGCCCAGGCGGTCATGGGGTCGTCGGCCTCACAGCCGAAGTAGAAGTGGTCGGCGAACTGCCGCTTGAGCGTCTCGATGGAGTCGATGCCCGCCGCCGCGAAGTCGTCGATCTGCTCCCGGTATTCCCGCTCCGTCATCTCTTCCATCGTCTTGAAGGGCGGCACCAGGCTGGGGGCGGCGAGGATCTCCGCGAGCTTGTCCTCGTACACTTTGCCGCCCCAGCGCGCGAAGAGCTCGCCGAGCTTCTCGCGATCGAGGTTGGTGGGCCGCACGTCGCGCTCCATGGCCGCGCCGTTGCGCTTCACCCAGTGGCCGACGAGGTCGGTGAGGAGATTGCAGGCCCAGCCGACCCCGCCCTCCAGCATGGCGAACTTCAGCGCGGGGAAGCGCTTCACCACGCCGCCGATGATGAGGGCCTTGGCGAAGGCGTGGCTGGCCGCCGCGAAGTGGCCGATGTGGTTGTAGGTGAAGTTGTCCACGGTCTCGCGGCCGTGCCAGCCCATGCTGCCGGAGTGCGCGGTCACCGCGACCTTGAGCTCGAGGCACTTGGCCCAGAACGGGTCGTAGTCGAGATCGCTGTCGTAGGCGAGGGAGTCGATGACCTGGCGACTGTGCGCGGGATCGGCGCCCGCCTTCGCCGCCGCCGGCACCGGGCGCTTGACGTGGTTGGCGATCATGATCACCTTCATGCCCAGCTCGCGCACCGCGTACGTCGCCTCCTCGATGGCCTCCTGCGGCGTGTACACCGGCACCACCGCGGCGGGGGCGATGCGCGCGCGGTAGGGCGCGAACATCTCCGCGTTCATGCGGTTGACGGCGCGGGCGCACGCCCGGCGCAGCTCCTCGTCCGGGTTGCCGATGTGGAAAAGGCCGAGCGACGTGTAGAGCAGGCAGAAGTCGATGCCGAAGTCGTCGAGCCGTTCGTGGAAGAGGGCGGGCACCATGGCGGTGGCGCGGTCGAGGGTATTGGCGGGCTCGCCCCACCAGGTCGGGCGATGCTGCCGCTTCTCCCGCCGCTCCTGGCGGCTCCACTCGTACCAGCCGGGCTCGGTCTGCTTCTTCACGAAACGGTCGCGCACGGCGGGGCCGGCGACGTCGCGAAGGTAGTCCAGGAAGATCGGCACCGGCTCCAGCCAGTGCCCGTCGCCGTCGATCACGGGATGATCCAGGCGGGCGCGAACGGCGGCGGACTTGGACTCCTTCGAATAGGCCATGGGGGCTCCTCCCGAGGCGGTTGGCTTCCCGGGTTTTGTAGGCCATTGTCCGGGGCAAGTCAAGGCGCGGGGGCCCCCACGATTGACACGCGCGCCGCCATATTGTGTAGTGAGGGCTCTCCATGAGCCGATCGATCGTCGTCATCCTGCTGGGCGCGCTCGCGGTGGTGGGCGGCATGCCGCGCGCGGCCGTCCCCGCCGATCCGCCCCGCGCGGTGGACGGGCAGGCCATCGACCCCGACGCCGAGCTGATCGTCGCCCTCGCCGACGACACCAACAACATGGACCCGCGCATCGGCATGGGCTCCATCCGCTCCAACTACATCCGGCAGGTCTTCGAGAGCCTGGTGGACGTGGACGCCGCGGGCAAGCCCCAGCCCGGGCTGGCGCTCTCGTGGCGGGCGGTGAACGAGAACCTCTGGGAATTCGCGCTGCGGCCCAACGTGCGCTTCCACGACGGCGAGCCGTTCAACGCCGACACCGTGCTCTTCAACTTCGACCGGATGTTCCGCAAGAACCTCGACAAGTGGGGCATCAAGGACCTCCCGGCCGCCACCTCGTACGACAAGCTCTATCCCACGGTGGCGCGCTGGGAGAAGGTGAACGACCACACCGTGCGCGTGCACACCAGCGAGCCGGTGGCCATGCTGTGGGACGCCCTCGGCCGCGAGCCGCTGGTGCCCAAGGCCTACACCATCAAGCACGGCATCGACGTACTGAACGAGCGGCCGATCGGAACGGGCCCGTGGCGGATGGTCGAGTGGAAGCGCAAGGACAGCATGCGCTTCGAGCGCTGGGACGGGTACTGGGGGCCGGCGCCCCTCGTGAAGCGCATGCGCTTCCAGACCATTCCCGAAGGCGCCGCCCGCATCGCCGCGCTCCGGGCCGGGCAGGTGTCGCTCATCGAGGCGGTGCCGCCCATCGACGCCGCCGCGCTGGGCCGCGAGCCCATGTTCAAGGTGGTGAGCGCGGCGCAGAAGCTCGGCTGCCGCCTCTACGTGAACGGCCGCCCCCGGGACAAGTACGATTCGGGCGGCAAGGACGGAGCCTTCGCCGACGGGCGCCTCCGCCTGGCCCTGAATCACGCGATCAATCGCGACGCCATCATCAAGAAGATCTTCGGCGGCTACGCCCTCGCCAACGCCTCGCCGGTGGCCACCGTGATGTACGGCTACGCCGCGCAGGAGCCCTACGCCTTCGACCCCGCGCGGGCCAAGGCCCTCCTCGCCGAGGCGGGCTGGCGCGACAGCAACGGCGACGGGGTGGTGGACAAGGGCGGCGAGGCCCTCACCCTCCAGCTCCACTTCCCCGCCAAGCACTACGGGCAGGCCTTCGACGAGATGACGGCGGCGGTGGCGGAGATGCTGAAGGACGTGGGCGTCGGCGTCACCGTGAAGACCCTCGACTTCGGCACCCTGCTCCAGGTCCTCAGCAAGGGGACGCTCCCGCCCAACGGCGGCTTCACCGCCTGCCGCACCAGCAACAGCGTGGACGCGGAGGACCAGGTGCGGGACTGGGCGTCCCTGACCCTCGTGAACTGGACGCCGTTCCCCCCGGAGCTGCTGGGCCTCTACCAGGCCTCCCGCCGCGAGGTCGATCCGGCCAAGCGCCTCCGCCTGCTCGCCGATCTCCAGAAGCAGATCCGCGACTGGGCGCCGGTGGTGCCGCTCTACCAGGAGATCAAGCTCTACGCGCACAGCGCGCGGGTGCTGCGGTTCACGCCGCTGCCCGAGCTGCACATGGACTTCCGCGGCGTCGCCCTGCGGAAATGAAATGAGGGCATGCGGGCCTATCTCCTGCGGCGTCTCGTCCACGCGCTCGTCGTCGTCTGGGGCGTCGTCACCTTCGTCTTCTTCCTCGTCCGCCTGACCGGCGACCCTGCCGCCTTCCTCGTCGACCCCACCGCCACCCAGGCCGAGATCGAGCACACCCGCCGGCTCCTGGGGCTGGACCGCTCGCTCGCCGTCCAGTACGCGGACTTCCTCGCCGCCATCGCGCGCGGCGACTTCGGGCAGTCCATGCAGACCCGCCGGCCCGCCCTTGGCCTCGTCCTCGAGCATCTCTGGCCCGCCACCGCCGTGCTCGCCGCCGCCGCGCTCCTGATCTCCACCCTCGGGGCGATCCCGCTGGGCGTGCTCTCGGCCACGCATCGCGGCGGCTGGCTGGATCACGGGAGCCGTCTCGCCTCGCTCTTCCTCCAGTCCATGCCCGCGTTCTGGCTGGGCATCATGCTCATCCTGCTGTTCGCGGTGGAGCTGGGCGGCCTTCTCCCCGCCTACGGATCGGGGTCTCTTCGCCATCTGATTCTTCCCGCGGTGACGCTGGCCGCCGCGCCGCTGGCTCAGAACGTGCGGCTCGTCCGCTCGGGCATGCTGGAAGTGCTGGGGGAGGACTACGTGCGCACAGCACGCGCCAAGGGGCTTGCCGAGCGGGGCGTCGTCTATCGCCATGCCCTCCGCAACGCGGCCCTGCCGGTGCTCACCGTCACCGGGCTCTCGCTGGGCTTCATGCTGAGCGGCGCCATCATCATCGAGACGGTGTTCTCGTGGCCGGGGCTCGGCCGCCTCATCGTCCAGGCGGTGCCGGGCCGCGACTTCCCGGTGATCCAGGCGGGCGTCTTCGTGTTCGCGGTGATCTTCGTGGCCCTCAACCTGGTGGTAGACCTCCTCTACACGGCGCTGGACCCGCGCGTGCGCCTCACGTGAGCGGGCGCCGCGATCTTCCGGCGCTGGCCGGCGTCGCCGTCATCGCCGCCGCGGTGCTGGTGGCGGCGTTCGCCCCCGCGCTGGCGCCCGCGGATCCCGTGCGAAACCGGCTGCTCGACCGCCTCACCCCGCCCATGTGGGCCGAGGGTGGGACGGCGCGGCACCCGCTCGGGACCGACACGCTGGGCCGCGACGTGCTGAGCCGGCTGCTCTACGGGGCGCGGGTGTCGCTGGTGGTCGGGCTCGCCGCGGTGCTGGTGGCGGGCGTGGTCGGCGTGGCGTTCGGCCTCGTGGCCGGCTACCGCGGCGGCTGGCCCGACGACCTCCTCATGCGCCTCGGCGACATACAGCTCGCGTTTCCCGTGCTCCTCCTCGGGGTGGCGGTCACCGCGGTGCTGGGCGCGAGCCTCGGCAACATGATCCTGGTTCTGGGCGCGAGCGGCTGGGTCACCTACGCGCGCATCGCGCGGGGCGAGACCCTCTCGCTCAAGGAGCGCGAGTTCGTGGCGGCGGCCCGCGCGCTGGGGGCCCCGGCGCGGCACGTGGTGGCGCGGCATCTTCTGCCCAACGTGCTGCCGCCCCTCATGGTGGTGACCACGTTCTCGGTGGCGCGGACCATCATCGCCGAGGCGTCCCTGTCCTTCCTGGGCCTCGGGCTGCCGCCGCCCACCCCGAGCTGGGGGGCCATGCTGGACGAGGGCCGCAACTACATCACCACCGGCTGGTGGCTCGCCCTCTTTCCCGGGCTCGCCATCCTCGTGCTCGTACTCGCCATCAACCTCTGCGGGGACTGGCTGCGGGACGCGCTGGACCCGCGCATCGAGAAAGGGATCGGATGAAGTACTGGGAGGACATCGAGGTCGGCGACACCGGACAGCTCGGCGCCTACACGGTGACGGAGGCGGAGATCCTCGCCTGGGCGAAGAAGTACGACCCGCAGCCGTTCCATCTCGACCGCGAGGCGGCCCAGCGCTCCATCTTCGGCGGCCTCATCGCGAGCGGGTGGCACACCTGCGCCATTCTCATGCGGCTGAGCGTGGACCACATGCAGCAGGAGCGAACCGCGGGCGTGGGCTCGCCCGGCGTCGATTCATGCCGGTGGCTCAAGCCCGTGAGGCCGGGGGACACCCTCACCGCGCGCACCGAGATCATCGAGACCTGGCCTTCTCGCTCCAAGCCGATGGGCTTCATCCGCCGCCGTGCCGAGGTGCTGAACCAGCACGGGGAAGTGGTGTTGACCACGGTGGGCGTGGGCATGGTGAAGCGGCGGCCGCATGGCGAGCCGCCGCCGCCGGCGAGGCGCGCGGAGACACGATGAGCGCCGAGCGCACCGAGGGCGGCGGGAGCGGGCGCACGACCGACCTCGTGTACTTCGAGGACGTCCGGGTGGGGGACACCCGCCGCTTCGGGCGCTACGAGGTGACGCGCGAGGAAATCATCGAGTTCGCCCGGCAGTTCGACCCCCAGTCCTTCCACCTGGACGAGGCGGCCGCCGCCGACGGCCCCTTCGGAGGTCTCATCGCGAGCGGCTGGCACACCGGGGCCATGCTCATCCGCATGCTGAACGACCATTCGATTCCGCTGGACGCGACCACGGGCGCCCTCGGGTTCGACGATCTCAGGTGGGTGAAGCCGGTACGCCCGGGCGACATCCTGTCGGTGGAGACCCGTGTCCTGGAGAAGACCGAGTCACGGCGCCGGCCCGAAATCGGGGTGGTGAAGGTCGAGAGCCGCGTGATGGACCAGCGGGGCGACCTCAAGATGTCGCTGGTGTCCCTGGTCCTCTACCGCCGGCGGCCGTGACGCGGCTCGGCGCGCGCGGCCGGCGGGTCGTGCTCCGCGCGCCGCGCGTGAGCGACCGCGACGAGTTCCTCCGCCTCAACCGCGCGAGCCGGCGCCTCCATCGCGGGCTCGTCATGCCCGCGGTCACCGCGGCGCAGTGGCGTGCCTACCTCGCACGGCGGCGGCGTCCCGACTCGCCGGGCTTCCTCATCTGCCGGCGCGACGACGGCGTCATCGTCGGCGGTATCAACATCAACGAGATCGTGCGCGGCGTGTTCCGGAGCGGCTATCTCGGTTACCAGATCGGGGCGCCGTATGCGCGCCGGGGCTACATGACGGAGGCGCTGGGCCTCGCGCTCCGGCTGGCCTTCGGTCCCCTGCGCCTGCATCGGGTGGAGGCCAATATCCAGCCGGGCAACCAGGCGTCGATCGCGCTGGTGCGCCGCGCGGGGTTCCGCCGTGAGGGTCTGTCGCCGCGCTATCTCAAGATCGGCGGGCGCTGGCGCGACCACGAGCGCTGGGCGCTCACCGTGGAGGACTGGCGCCGCCGGCCTCGCCGCCGAGCCGGAACGCGCGGCGCACCGCCCAGCGCGTGATGCCCTCCTCCTCGCTCGCCTGGCGGAGCAGGGTGAGGTTGTCCAGGGCGGCGTCGAAGGGCTCGGGCAGGAGGCGGGGGAGGAGGTAGCGCATCGCGGCAGCCCGGCGGTCATTGTATGCTCCCGGCCATGAAAGAGCCCCTGCCCGAGCCCTTGCCCGCCAATCCCTTGCCGCTCATGGAGCGCTGGCTGGCCGAGGCCGCGCAGGCCGTGAAGACGCCCACCGCCATGGCGCTCGCCACCGTGGACGCCGACGGCAACCCCGCGGCGCGGATGGTCATTTGCCGGGGCTTCGACACCAGCGCGGGGTGGCTGGTCTTCTACACGGATCGAGGGAGCGCCAAGGGCCATGCCCTCGCCGCCCATCCCCGGGCCTCGGTGGTGTTTCACTGGGACGTGTTCGAGCGGCAGGTCCGCGTCGATGGGCCGGTGACGTGGGCCCCCGAGTCGGATTCCGATCGCTACTGGAACACGCGCCCCGTGGACGCGCGGGTGGCCGCCATCGCCAGCGAGCAGAGCCTCCCCATCGAGTCGCGCGCCGCCTTCCTCGCGAAGGTGGACGCCGCGCGCCGGAGCGCGGGCGCCGACGCCCCGCGGCCTCCGCGCTGGGGCGGCTACCGGGTGTGGGCGGAGCGAGTGGAACTATGGGTGGGGCAACCGGCCCGCGCCCACGATCGCGCGGTGTGGACGCGGGCGCTCTCGCCGGGCTCCGACGGCTTCACGGGAGGCCCCTGGAGCGCGACCCGGCTGCAGCCCTGAGCCGCCCCGCCTTCTGACACTCTGTCGCCCCGTCGACAGCCCTACCGTCAGGGGATCGCTTCCCGAACGGCCGAAAATCCTTCGTGGTCGGCATGTGCCCGCACCATCATGGTTTCCAGAGCGCCCTCGGTGGCACTCCAGATGCACGGAGGGGATGTGACGGGTTCGTGACACCACACCACACAGGGGGAGACTGCATGCAGAGCTTCTGGCACAAGAGGCGGAAGATGCTGGGCAACCAGCGCGGCTTCACGCTCATCGAGCTGATGATCGTGGTGGCCATCATCGGTATTCTCGCGGCCATCGCGATCCCGCTGTACGCGAACATCCAGGCTCGGGCCCGCATCGCCAAGGCGCAGGCCGACGCCCGCACGCTCGCGTCCGCGGTCAGCATGTACTCGGCCCACATGGGCACGCTCCCGGGCAGCCTCGCGGCACTGAACTCCGTGGCCACGAACAGCCTGGGCCAGACCGCCGGTCCCTTCATGGCCTCGACGCCGGCTCCTCCGGCGGGCTGGGCGGCGTACGGCTATTCCTCGACCGCGGCCGGCACGTTCACGATCTCGTCGTCCGGCGATTCGACCACCGTCAGCCTGCCGTAACGATCCTCGAAAGGCGCGCCGGGGGAGAGGCATTCCCTCTCCCCCGGTTCCGTCTTCGGCGCCCCTCAGTTGGGGACGATGGCCGCGCGAGTCACGTGGCCCTTGTCCTGCTGGATGAAGGCCTCGTTGATCTCGTCGAGCGGGAACTTGTGGGAAACGACCTTGTCCCACGGATACTTCTCGAGGGTCCGCTGCATGAGCTCCAGCGCCCCGCGGAGATGCTCGGCCTCGTAGTGGGCGACGCCGATGATGCGGCGGTTGCCGAAGATGATCCACGAGGGATCGAACTCGGCCTTCCACCCCACATTGATGTTCCCCACCTCGAGATACGTCCCTTCCGGCGCGGTCATGCGCAGGCCCTCGTCGACCACGCCGGGATGGCCCACCAGCTCCAGCACCACGTCGCCGCCCCAGCCGTCGGTGAGCTTCTTCACGCGCTCGATGCGCTCGGCGGGCGTGGAATCCCGCCGCATGTCCACCACGTCGGTGGCGCCGAACTTCGTCGCGAGCTCGAGACGCTCGTCGATGCCGTCGATCACCACCACCTTGCTGGCGCCCATTTCTCTGGCCACCGCGCAGGCGTAGACGCCGAGCCCGCCCGCGCCCTGCACCACGACGGTCTGGCCGGCCTTCATGGCCGCGATGTCGAGACCCGCATACACCTGGGTGTAGGCGCAATTGATGCCCGCCGCCATCTCGTCGGTGATGTCGTCGGTGAGCTTGAACACGGCGTGATTGGGCCGAAGGTAGAAGTACTGGCCGAAGCCCCCCTGGAAGTGCGGCCACACCTCGCACGACACGAGCCAGTTCGCCTGACGCACCGGGCAGGACTTGAACTGCCGGCGGAGGCAGGCCTTGCAGCGGCCGCAGGGGAAGAAGTAGCGGTAGAGCACGCGGTCCCCGGGCTTGAGCGGCTGGCCCGTCGTGTCCGTCGTCACGCCGGGCCCGAGCTTGGCCACCGTGCCCACGTGCTCGTGGCCGGTGTTGAGCGGCAGGGGGCGGCCCATCTTCTTGTAGTCCTGCTCGCCCCGCCAGTAGTGCATGTCGGAGCCGCACACGTTGGCGAGGGCGATCTTGATGAGCATGGCACCCGGCTCGGGCTCGGGCACGGGATACTCGCGGATCTCGAACGGGGTGCCGGTGCCGTGGAAGACGGCCAGTCGCGCTTTGTCGGGCATGGGGTTCTCCTCTCTCAGTAGCCTTCGCCGAGCAGGGGGAAGGCGCTGGTGGCGTGGGGGAGCGTGACGGGAGTCGCGGGACGCAGGTAGCTGGTGTCGAGCTGGCCGAGGCGGGTGACGCCGAGCAGCCCCATGGCGATGCGCACCTCGTCCTCGAGGAGCTCGAGGGTCCGCACGAGGCCGGGTGCGCCCGCGGCGGCCAGGCCGCAGCAGGCGAGGCGGCCGAGCCCCACGATGTCGGCGCCCAGCGCCATCGCTTTCACGATGTCGGTGCCGCGCACGTAGGCGCCGTCCACGAAGACGGTGGCCCGCTTGGCCACGGCGGCCACCACCTCGGGCAGCACCTCGGTGCTGCCCGCGCCATGATCGAGCTGGCGGCCGCCGTGATTCGACACGTAGACGCCGTCCACCCCGTGCTCGACGGCGATGGAGGCGTCCTCGGCGGTGGCGATGCCTTTCAGGATGAGCGGGATCGAGTGCCGGTCCTTGAAGCGCTTGACCTGCTCCCAGGACAGCGCGGCCTGGAAGTCCACGCCGGTGACGTTCTGCCGCCAGGGTTTCACGAAGCGCCGGGCGAGGTCGCGCTCGCGGCGGCTGTACATGGCGGTGTCCACCGTCATGCAGAAGGCGACGTAGCCACAGTTGATCGCCCGCTTGACGTGGTCGTCCACGAACTGGTCGTCCCCGCGCACGTAGAGCTGGAAGATGCGGAAGTTGTCGGCGGCAGCGGCGGTGGCCTCGAGCCCGGGGTTGCAGGCGGACGAGAGCATCTGCGGCACGCCGAACTCGCCCGAGCCGACGGCGGCGGTGGCGCCGCCGCCCGGCGTGAAGGACTCGATGGAGCCGATGGGCGCGAGCATGACGGGCAGGCGCACGCGCCGCCCGAACAGCGTGGAGGAGGGATCCACCCCGCGCACGTCGCGCAGCACCCGGGGCCGGAAGGCGATGGAGTCGAGGGACTGGCGGTTCCGCCGCAGGGTCGTCTCCGTCTCGGTGCCGCCCATCAGGTAGTCCCAGGGGCCGGGCGCCAGGTTGTGCTTCGCCGCCTTCACGATCTCGTGCAGCGTCTGGAAGCGCTCGGCCAGGCTCGACGTCATGGCTCACCTCGGTGGATCCGGGCGGGATCGGGGAAGGGGTCCCAGAGCCGGGCGGCCGCCGCCACCGACAGCTCGATGTCGTCGTCCAGGAGGTAGCCGTCCCGAACGAGGAGGCGGGCCCGTTGGCGGACCTGCTCGAGATAGTCCTCGCGCGACGCGTAGCGCTCCTCGACGGAGGGGCGCGGGTCGCCGGCGGCCATGCGCTCGGCGCGGGTGCGCGCGAACGGGATGGTGGCGCCCGCGAACACCAGGAGCTGCTCGGCGCCGCCGATGTCGGGATGGCGGCGGTTCCACCCGGTGTGGGTGGCCACGGGCACCGCCACCTCGGGCGGCACGATGCCGGCCACCTCGTTGCCGTCGGCGTCCACCGCCGACACGAGGGAGCCGAAGGCGCGCCCCGGCTTCGGCGGCAACGCCGACCAGTCCAGGCGCCGGGGCTTCGCGTGGTGCGAGAGGTAGTGCGCGCGAGGGATGGTGGCGAAGCGGGACGCCAGCCGTTCGGGCGGCACCGCGGTCCCGTCGGCCACGCGCGGGTGCCGGCTCGGCGGCGGCTCCACGCCCTCGGTGACCCAGCGGTCCAGGTTCACCAGCGCGGCGCGGAGGAGCGGGGCGTAGTCGATGACGCCCCGGAGGTTCTGCGACTTGTCGACGGCGCCGGTGGGGTCGGCGGGCGCGATCTGCACGTCGCTGGGCGGCCACACGCCGAGCCCGTGCTCGGTGCCCGCGAAGTGATACACGCGCACGTTGGCGCCGTGGGGGAGATCGCGCTCGCCCTCGGGATCGGTGTGGAGCAGGGAGGCGTCGCCGCGGTGATACTCCGCCGAGGTGTTGGTGTAGAAGGCGCGTAGCCGGCTGCCCCGAGCGTCCAGGCGCGCGTGGAGCGCGTCCTTCATGCCGGTGTCCCGGTCCGTCGCCGGCTGATCGGCGAACGGGAAGAGATGCATCATCATGTGGTTGCGGTCCTTGGAGTTCTGGCCGAAGCGCTGGTTGAACTCGCCCCGCATCCCGCCCGCCACGTTCCCGAAGATGCCGTCGAAGGCCTCGCGCCCCTGCTCGTCGAGGTTCAGATCCTCGTAGGCGAACGTGCGGAGGAGCCGCCCCGTCTGCGACCGACCGTACGCGTACGCCCAGCGGATGGTCCCCGGCGCCGGGTTCCCCTCGGCGGCGCTGCCGTGCTTGAGCCACGCCACCGCCTCCCGGAACGCCGCCATGGAGAGGCCCAGCACCGGCGCGCCCTCCGCGGTGTAGGTGATCTGATACAGCCGCCCCTTCTCGAAGCCGCCGTCCAGGTGGATGTGGCGCGGGTCGGGCACCACGCGGCCGGCGTCCAGGCGCGCAAAGCGCCATCGGTCGCGCGGGATCTCCGTCGGCGGCCCGTCCGGCTGATCGCGCACGGTGAGCAGGGCGTCGCGCTCGTCCAGATCGGCCGCCCGGTAGGCGAGGTGGCCGCGGTCGGAGAGGAGGAAGTCGGCGACATTGCCGGCCGATTGAAGCTGGGTGTAGACCCGGCCGCGGAGCGGGCGGCCCTGGGCGTCGCGCGCCTCGGGCGCCTGCATGCGGTAGAGGCCGGCGATCTCCGGCACGTCGCACTGCCAGCCGCAGGAGATCACCGCCCAGCCGCGCTTCATGAGGAAGCCGTCGCCCACGTCGATGGGCGGGTTGGGATCGGATCCCGGCAGGAAGGCGGGCCGCGTGGCGCGGTTGAAGTTCGGCACCGACACCGTGTTCCCGCGATTCACCACGTCCAGGAGCACGCGGCCGCTCGCGCGGGACGGATCGACGGGCAGAAGGATGGACACGTCGCTCCACCACTCGACCCGGCCCTCGGCGTTGCGGGGAGCCAGCTCCACGTCGGTGATGCGGCGGTTGGCCGGGTGCAGGGGGTCGATGGCGAAGTGCAGGCGGCCCTTCAGCTCCTCGTAGGGGCCGACCTCACCGAAGGCGGCGCCGCCGGCGAGCGGCCGCCGCATCAAGAGCTCGAAGCGGGACACCGCCATGACGCGCGTCCTCAGTCGGCGCCGACGAGACGGGGCAGGACCTGGCCGATGGAGCCGCGCAGGACGATGTCGGCGAGGTCGTCCATGGCGGTGGCCTCGGCGTTCACGATGATGACGCGGCCGCCCGCCTCCTTGGCGGCGGGGACCACGCCGGCGACCGGGAACACCGCCAGCGTGGTGCCGACGGCGAGGAGCAGATCGCAGGCCTCGGCCGCCCGCTGCGCGCGCATCAGGTCCTCCCGCACCAGGGCCTGGCCGAAGGAGATGGTGGCGGACTTGAGGATGCCGCCGCAAGTCCGGCAGGCGGGATCGGCCTCGCCCGCGCGCACCCGCGCCAGCGCCCGCTCCATCGGCGCGCGCTCGCCGCATGCCATGCACACCACTTCGCGCATGGTCCCGTGGATCTCCACGATGCGGGCGGGATCGGAGCCGGCCTTGACGTGGAGCCCGTCCACGTTCTGCGTGATGAGGGTGTGCAGCTTGCCGCGCCGCTCGAGGACCACGATGGCGCGATGGCCGGCATTGGGCTCGGCGGCCCAGGCCGGCGAGTGGAGGCGACTCTGCCAGGCGCGCTTCCGCACGTCGGGGTCGGCCATGTAGTGCTGAATCGTCGCCATCTTCTCGGCCTGGGGATCGCGCGTCCACACCCCCTGCGGTCCGCGGAAGTCGGGGATCCCCGACTCCGTGGAGATTCCGGCGCCGGTCAACACCACGATGCGCTGCGCCGCGTCGACGAGCCCGCGCGCGTGATTGAGCGGGCGATCGGTGTCGCTCATGACCGGCGCCCGTCCTGCTCCTTCACGCATTCCGCGAGGAGGTCGAGCGCGGCGCGCGTGAAGGCCCACATGTTGGCCTCGCGGTCGCTCTTGCCCGTCTCGATGGTGCGCGCGCGCTCCACGGGCCCGACGACCGCGATGCACGTATGCCCCGCCGCGTCGCCGTACCGATTGCCGGTGGGGCCGGCCGCGCCGGTCTCGGCCAGGGCCCACGTCGTGCCCAGTCGCTCGCGGATGGTCCGCGCGTTCAACAAGGCGGCCGCCTCCGTGCTGGAGCGGATGCCGGTCACCGCGCTGTCGGGCAGGGCGAGGAGCGTGCGCCGCGCGTTCTGGGTGTAGATGATGCCGCCCCCCTGGAAATAGGCGGACGCGCCGGGGATGGCGAGCAGCGCGGCGGAGACCAGGCCGCCCGTGGAGGACTCGGACACCGCCACCGTTTCGCGGCGCGCCACAAGGCGCGCGGCGACGGGGGCGGCGAGGCTCGCGAGAAGGTCGGGCACGGCGCCGAGGATAGCACGGCTCTTGCCGCGCCGACCGGCGCCGCCTATCATGCTCTCCGCACCTCACGCCACGCGCATGCGCACGGAGGATCACCATGGGTCAGCTGGACGGCAAGGTCGCCATCGTCACGGGGTCGGGGCGGGGCATCGGCAGGGAAGTGGCGCTGCGGCTGGCGCGCGACGGCGCCAACGTCGTAGTGAACGACCTCGACGACGAGCCCGCTCGGGAGACCATTGCGCTCGTCGAGAAGCTCGGCGGCAAGGCGGTCGCGTGCGTGGGCAACGTGACCGCGACGGACTTCGGCGATCGCATCGTGGAGACCGCGGTGAAGCAGCTCGGCGGAGTCCACGTGATCGTGAACAATGCCGGCTACACCTGGGACAACGTCATCCAGAAGATGACGGACGAGCAGTGGTACGCCATCATCGACGTCCACGTGACGGCCCCGTTCCGCATCCTGCGCGCCTTCGCCAACTACGTCCGGCCGGTGGTCGAGGCGGAGACCAAGGCCGGCCAACGGATAGTCAGAAAAGTCGTGAACGTCTCGTCCACCTCGGGGACCAACGGCAACGCCGGGCAAGTCAACTACTCGGCGGGCAAGGCGGCCATGGTGGGCGTCACCAAGACGCTGGCGAAGGAGTGGGGCCGCTACAACGTGACGGTGAACTGCGTGGCCTTCGGCTACATCCAGACGCGGCTGACCCAGCCGCTCGCCGAGGGCGAGGCCGGCACCATCGAGATCGAGGGGCGCAAGGTGCGCGTGGGCGTGCAGGGCAGCCGCATCGCCGCCATGAATCAGACCATCCCGCTCGGCCGCGGCGGCACGCCCGCGGAGGCGGCGGGAGCCATCTATCTCTTCTGCAGTCCCGACTCCGACTACGTGAGCGGGCAGACCCTGGTGGTGACCGGAGGGGTCTGAGCCGCGCGCGCCCGCGCTCAGAGCGGGTGGCGCAGATCCGCGGCGATGCCGCCCGCCTTGGCAAGCCCGTCGTGGGCCGCGACCGGCTCGATCTCGCCGTTGGCGCTCACCACTCGTTGGATGATGGCCTCGCCCAGCTCCACCGTCCTGGCCTCGCCGCCGCACGCGGGACAGCTCCAGGTGAACCCTGCGCCGAGCATGCCGCAGCCCTGGCACTTGCGGCCCGGCTGGCTCCAGCCCTTGAGGAGATAGAGCCGGTAAATCGCGTCCTGGTTCACCGCCGCGAGCGTGGCGGAAAGGCCGGCGGCGGCCTTGCCGCGCTTGGCCGCGGCCACCAGCGTCGCCTCCACGTCCGCGACTTCTCCCTCTCGGTCCACGCGAGTCAGGAGCTCGGCGGCCCGGCCGGCGATCGCATCGATGGGCTCGTAGTGAGCGCCCGGCACGGCGCCGATCACGTAGCGCGAGACGCGCTCCGGCAGATCGCCCCGGAAGAGCGTGGTGTTCCGCGCATCGCCCGCGAGCACGATGTTCCGCACACCCCGCTCGTCGACGGCGGCGATCACGTGCTGGGCCACCCGCTCATAGTGGCGCGCGCGCTCCTCATGGAAGTGCCGCTGCAGCCGGTCGGCGAGGGACCCACCCTGCTTGTGATGGCCCGGCACGTTGCTCGTGACGTCGATTTCCTCGCTCAGCCCGGCGCCGGTGAGGGTGAGAAGCCGGGCGCTCTCGGTGTCGACGAACGCGAGCAGCGCGGGCGGCGCCACGTCCCGCACCTCCGCGAGGGGACGGAGCCGGGGGCTCGTGTCGACGACGAAGAGGTTCGGGAAGGGCACGCGGCTGGTCACGAGCTGGCGGAGGCCGATCGCCTCGCAGGCGAACAGCGCCGCGCCGTGCGCCCCCTCCGCGATCTCCCGGTTCCCCAGGCGCGCGCCCTCCTGCTCGACCCAGTCGAGGTCGCCGGCGGCGGCGCGGGACCCCTCGTCGGCGCGCCGGGCCTCGGTCAATTCGTTCTTGAGGAAGATCCGCACGCGCTCCCGCTGCTGCTCGTCCGCCCAGTGCGTATTGAGATAGACGGACACGACCGGGGTGGTGGCGGGGGGAAGCTTGGCCAGCTCGATCAAGGCGTGGCGCAGATCCATGGGCGCCTCACGAGACACGGCGGCGGCGCCGGATGGGAGGCGGCGGCTCGACCGCTTCCGCCCGCTTGGCCGCGAAATATTTCTTCGGGTGTCGCTTGTCGTCCCGATCCCGCTCGCGATACCGCCCCACTTCCCGCTCCAGCGCCTCCATCGCGTCGTCGAAGGCGCGCCGCCGGTCGGTGGCGATGCGCTCCACGTGAAGGCTGGGACGATAGGGCACGGTGACGGTGAGCGCGCAGCGGGTGCCACGTCCGCCCTTGGGGCCGTTCTCGTCGGTGAACGCCGCGCGCCCGCTCACCGGTCGCAGGCGGAGGCGCTCGAGCTGGCGCTGCATCTGCGCGACGACGCGAAGGTGCAGCGAGGCGTCGCCGTTCGTGCCGGTAATGTGGATTCCTGCCCCGTCCTTTTTCATCGAATCCTCCCCGGGGAGAAACGGCTGCAATGGCAATGCCAGCGGCGCCCGCGAACAAAAGCGCCGCGAGGTGACTCGGCGCGGCGCTGGTGACCCTCCGCGCCTTCCGCTAGAATCGGCGCGAACCCCCTACTGATACGGAGGACACCCTTCATGGTCACCCCCGCCCTGCGCAAACCCGCCCTCAGCCTGGCCGCGGTACCCGGACGGCGCCGCGCCACCCTCGAGCTGGCGCAGCGCATCGAGCAAGAAGGCTACGCCGGCATCTACTGTCCCAGCATGAACGATGGGCTCGCGCTTTGCCAGGGGATCGCGCAGGTCACCCGGAGCATCCCCTTCGGGACCAGCATCGCCAATATCTACACCCGGCACGCCTATGACTTCGCCAATACCGCCGCGTTCATCCACGAACTGTCCGGCGGACGCTTCCGTTTCGGCATCGGGGTCAGTCACGCGCCTGCCCACCAGCGTCTCGGCGTGAAGCCCGGCACGCCGCTCGAGGACATCCGCAAGTTCGTGACCGACCTGCGTGAGGGCGGCAAGACCGCGGGGGCGCTCCCGCCCATCGTGCTCGCGACGCTCCGGCAGCGGATGGTGGCGCTCTCGGCGGAGATTGCCGACGGCGCGGTGTGGGCCAATGCCGCGCGCTCCCACATGGCGGCGTCGCTCGAGCACCTGCCCGCGGCCAGGCGGAAGGACCCGCAGTTCTTCATCGGCAACATGGTCCCCACCGTGGTGGCCGACGATCGCGCCGCCGCCGCCGCGATGAACCGCAAGACCCTCGTGAACTACGTCAAGCTGCCCAACTACCAGAACTACTGGATCGAGGCCGGCTTCGAGGAGGAGATGACCGCCATCCGCAAGGCCATCGCCGCCCGGGAGGACGACCGTATCCCGTCGCTCATGTCGGATCGCTGGCTGCGCGAGGTCACCCTCTTCGGCACCGCCGCCGAGGTGCGGGAGGGTATCGAGGCCTGGTACGCGGCCGGGGTCAATACTCTCATCGTGGTTCCATCGTCCACGCGCGGCGGCCAGATGGTCGCCTTCCAGGAAGTCATGGAGGCCCTCAGATAGATGAACGCGCCCGCCGTCGACATCTCCCGTCTCAGCATGCCGCTGTCGGAGGCCATCTTCACCCAGCGCGCCATCCGGCGCTTCAAGTCCGATCCGATTTCCATGGACGATCTCCGTCTCATCATCGAGGCGGCGGTGCGGGCGCCGAACGGAGGCAATCAGCAGGTCGGGCGCTTCCTCGTGCTCACCGATCGCGCGATCATCCGGGAGTTCGGCGCGCTCTACCGGGAGGCCTGGTGGGCCAAGCGCTGGGACGACCACCGGTGGACCAAGCCCGAGGACATCCCGCCCGACAACAAGAACTACCGCTCGGCCATGGGGCTCGCCGAGAGCATGAAGGACGCCCCCTGCGTGGTGCTCGCGTTCTCCACGGGCTCGGGCGGCGCCAACTCCGTCATCCCCGCGGTCCAGAACCTGATGCTTTCCGCGCGCGCCCTCGGCATCGGGTCCGTGCCCACCACGCTGCACCCCAAGGTGATGGACCGGGTGAACGCGCTGCTGGGCATCCCGAAGGACGCCACCTTCCAGTTCTGCGTGCCGCTGGGCTACCCCCAGGGCTCCTTCGGCCCCAACAACCGGAAGCCCACGTCGGAGACGACGTTCCTCAACCGCTGGGGCGGCGCCGTGCCGTGGGCGTGAGGTCAGTCGCGCGCCGGCGTCCTGCGCGTCACCGCGAATACGTCGACGGGGCCGGCCCGGCCGCGTAGGGCCCGGCGCCCAAGCTCGCGAAACTCGTACCCTTCGGCGCCGTCGAGCAGGGCTCGGGCGTCCCCGGAGACCAGCAGCGGGTGCCCCAGCTCGCGGGCGGCATCTTCCAGGCGCGCCGTCGAATTCATGACGTCGCCGTGGAAGACGATCTCACGCTTGCTCTCGCCGACCTCGCCGGTCACGACGGGTCCCGCGTGCACGGCGCCCCGCACGGCAGGCGCGTCCCCGACGTCGCGCTCGAAGACCTCCGCCGCGGCGGACAGGGCCGTCTCGATGGCGAAGAAGCATGCGACCGGCCTGGCCCGGATACGGCCTTGGGCCAGTGGCCACGTGACGACGATTTCGTCACCCACGTACTGATGGATCTCGCCGTGGTGGTCCGCCACCGGATCGGCGGCCAGCGAGAACACGCGATTGAGGAAGCGGTGCACGGCGAACGGGCCCACACGCTCCGCGATGCGCGTCGATCCCACCACGTCCACGAACAGGAAGAATCGGCTCTCCAGCCGCGGGCGATGATAGCGCCCGAGGACGATGTCGCGAAGGGTTCGTCCGCCCACGATCCGACTCACGTGCAGTACGAAGATGAAGGTGAACGTGAAGAGGAAGGAGAAGACGACCGACAGGGGCAAGAAGGCGCTCTGGGGCGCATCGGCGGGCCGACCCCGGATCAGCCGCTCGCCGAGGTCGCCCAGCTCCACCGCGGCCACGACCGAGCCGTAGACGAGCCCCTTGACCAGCATGGTCACCGGCAGCGGCGCGCGCTCCACGCGCTGCCCGAGTGGCGTACGCACCGCGAAGATCTCGAGGAGGCCGATGCACGCCGCGATGGTCAGCCCATGCACCGCGCCGATGAGGCCGCCCAGCGCCGGGGCGCCCCAGCCGGCGAATCCGATGAGCCCCCCGTAGCCGATGCCGACGACGGTTCCCGCGGCCGCCACCCCGAAGAAGAGCCGGAGGCGGCGCCGCGTTCCTTCACGCACCGGTGGCGCCGACGTGGAGCGTGAGCTCCGCGCGGGAGAACACCCGCGCGGGGGTGGCGAGCGCGCGAGCGGCCATCAGCCCGCCGCGCGGACCAGCGCGACGACCCGCGCCAGCGTCTCCAGCCGCTGATCCAGCGTCGTCCCCGCCGGCTCCACGCGCAGCGTGGTGACGCCGGCGGCGCGATACGCGGCGATGCGCGCCCGGACCATCGCCTCCGTGCCGAGGAGATTGCTCTTGAGCACGAGCTCGTCGGGGACGCGCGCCGCCGCCTCCTCGCGCTTGCCCGCGAGCCAGAGGCGCTGGGCCTCGACGGCCACGTGCTCGTAGCCGGCGCGGCGGAAGGCGTCGTTGTAGAAGTTGTGCTTGGCCGAGCCCATGGCGCCGAGGGTGAAGGCGAGCCCGGGCTTGCGCTGGGCGATGAGCCGCTCCACGTCGTCGCCGAAGGCCACCGTGCCGCCCGCCTGGAGGTCGAGATCCGCGAGCTTACGGCCGGCCCGCACGGCCCCGGCGGCGAGCGAATCGAAGAACACGTTCGCGTGCTCGGGGATGAACGAGGTGCCGAGCCAGCCGTCCGCCACCTCGCCGGTGAACTCGAGGCTCTTCGGCGACAGCGTGGCGAGATAGATGGGGATGGGCGGCACCGGGGGCGCGCCCGAGCGCAGGGCCTTGCCCTCGCCGCCGGGTAACGGGAGCTGGTAGATTGTGCCCTGATACGCCACCCGCTCGCCGCGCGCGGCCATGCGCACGATCTCGATGATCTCGCGCATGCGCTGCACGGGTCGGTCGAAGCGGATGCCGTGCCAGCCCTCGATGACCTGGGGGCCGCTGACGCCGAGCCCCAGGACGAACCGGTGTCCGGACATCGCGGCGAGGCTCATGGCGGTCATGGCCACCAGCGCGGGCGTGCGCGTGCCCGCCTGCATGATGCCGGTGCCCAGGCGGAGGCGCGTGGTGCGCGCGGCGAGGAAGGCGAGCGGGGTGACCGCGTCGTGCCCCCACGCCTCCGCGGACCACACGTCGTCCACGCCGAGGCGCTCGGCCTCCACCACGTAGGTGGCAGCTTCCGGCCAGTTCTCGGTGGCCAGCCGCTTCGAGATGGCGATGCGCATGGCGGGCGGTGCAGCCTCAGCCCAGCGCGGCGGCGATCTGCTTGAGCTGCCCCGCGTGGTCGAGGTCGTGGAGGCGCATGAAAAGAAGCGTCTCGCGCCAGTTGAGCGGCCCGAAGAAGGGGTGCTCCACGGTGCCCTCGAGATGGGCCGTCGGGTCGGCGGTGAGGGCGCGGGCGAAGAGCGCCGCGCGGTCGCCTTCCAGGATCTCGAGCCACTCCTCGGCCGGGAGCGGCTTGGCGCCCTCGTTGCCGCGCCCGGCGGGGCGGGCGGCGACGGGGGCGCCGGAAGCCAGGGCTACGATGGCGTCGCCGAAGTAGCGCCCGGCCGCCACGACGTGGGCGAGCACCTCGTTGCCGCTCCAGTCGTCGGGGCGGGGGCGCTGGGCGAAGCGCTCGGGCGGGACGAGGAGGGCGGCGGCGCGGAGATCGCGCATGGCCTGCTGCACCTTTTCCACCAGCTCGGCGGGTGAGAGCTTGGCGCCCTGCGCCTGCAGATAGCTGCGGATGCGCTTCTGCTCGTCGGTCATGAGCTGCTGTTCATGTGGCGGCGGCGACCTCGACGAGGCAGGAGTTGTAGGTCGTGGCGCCGCAGGGGGCCGCCCGGTCCTCGGTGAGCAGATTGGCCGAGCCGCGCGTGTCGGCGCCGGCGGGGTCGAGGGCGAACCACGCGCCCTCCTTGATGGACACGACGCCGGCCGCGATGCGATCGGTGACGCGCGCGGGCAGCACGGTGGCGCCACGCTCGTTGAAGACCCGGACCCGCTGGCCGTCCACGATCCCGCGCGCGGCCGCGTCGCGCGGGTGCATCCACACGTCCTGCGCGTCGGCGCGCGACAGGACCGGCTGATTGTCGTGGGTGGAATGGGTCCGCGCCCGTGATTTGGGCGAGATGCAGTGCAGGGGATGCCGAGCATCGGGCATGGCCGGAGGGATCCACATGGGCAGCGCGGGGATGGGGCCGAGGCCGCACGGATCCGCCGCGGTGGCCAGCGTGGAGGAGTAGATCTCGATCTTCCCCGACGGTGTGCTGAAGGGATGCGCGGCGGGGTCGCGGATCTCGGCGGCGAAGGCCACCGGATCGGCCGGGGGCGCCAGCCGCGCCACCCCGGCGGCGCGGAACGCGTCCCAGTCGTCGATGTCCGAGCCCGCGGTCAGCTCGCGCAGCCACTCGTCCTCGCTCTTGTCGTCGTCGGTGGGAAGGCCGAGTCGGCGCGCGAGATCGGCGCAGATGTCGCGGTCGTTGCGGCACTCGCCCACCGGC
>DATEDO010000234.1:0-8131 GCA_035281625.1 Candidatus Methylomirabilota bacterium | reverse complement strand
GCGCGGAGCGGTCCGAGCCGCCGGCGGGCCACGCCGCGCGGCCGCCGAGGCGAATCCAAGCGCCGCCGAGGCGGCAAGTGCTGGCACCGGAGCGTCGATTTCGGGTAGCATGCGGGGCGATGCGCACGGATCTCTTGACGTTCGCGATGGCAAAGCGCCTGGCCAAGCGCTACGGGACGCCGCTCCTCGCGCTCTCGCGCTCGGTGCTCCGGGAGAATTTCGAGTCGCTCCAGAAGAGTCTCCCGAACGTCACCCTCTACTACGCCATCAAGGCCAATCCCCACCGGGAAATCCTCCGGCTGCTCCACGCCGCCGGGAGCCGCTTCGACGTCTCCTCCATCGAAGAGATCCGCCTGGCCCGCCAGGCCGGCGCCGCCCCGGACGAGCTGCTCTACACCAAGCCCTTCAACAAGCCGGAGGAGCTCAAGTTCGCCCACGAGGCCGGTCTTACCTGGTTCGTGGTGGAGAACGAGGGCGAGGTGGCCAAGCTCGCCAGCCATGTGCCGGGGGCCAACGTGCTGGTGCGGCTCCGCGTCTCCAACAAGGACGCGGTGGTGGACCTCTCCTACAAGTTCGGCGCCCAGGGCGAGGACGTCCTTCGGCTCATCCAGGCCGCCCGCCGCGCCAGGCTCCGGCCCCGAGGGCTGTCCTTCCACGTGGGCTCCCAGTGCACCAATCCCTTCGCCTACGTCGACGCCCTGGCGACGTGCCGGCAGCTCTTCAACCTGGCCGCCTCCAAGCGCGTGATCCTGGACACCCTGGACATCGGCGGCGGCTTCCCCGTCTCCTACGTCGAGAGCGTCATGCCGATCGAGCGCTTCTGCGAGCCCATCGCGGAAGCCATCGAGAAGTACTTCGACCAGACCCGCGTGATCGCCGAGCCGGGCCGCTTCCTGGTCGCCAACGCCGTCTGGCTCATCACCCAGGTCATCGGGCGGGCCAAGCGCGGCGGCGTCCCCTGGTACTACATCGACGACGGCCTCTACGGGAGCTTCTCCGGCAAGCTGTTCGACCACTGCGAGTACGTGATTCAGTCAGAGCGCGACGGGGATCGCGAGCTCTGCGTGATCGCCGGGCCGACCTGCGACTCCTTCGACGTGCTCTACACGGACCGGGCCCTGCCGCCCGCCGAGACCGGAGACCTCCTGATCGTGCCGGGCATGGGCGCCTACACCAACGCCAGCGCGAGCACGTTCAACGGCCTGCCCCTGGCCCGCCTGGTCGCGTTCTAGCCGGGCGCGCCCCGCAAGGAGACTTCATGCCCAGCCCCGCCGAGCGCATCAGCGAAAGCTCGATGACCGATCTGTGGAATGTCTGGTTCAGCGAGCTGCACCGCCGCCGCGCCGGGCTCACCATCAAGATCAAGCAGCTGCTCTACAGCGGAAAGAGCCCGTATCAACGCATCGACGTGCTCGACTCCTACGAGTTCGGGCGCATCCTGGTCCTCTACGGCTCCATCATGGTCACCGAGAAGGACGAGTTCGTGTACCACGAGATGCTCTCGCACGTGCCGCTCTTCGCCCACCCGAATCCCCGGCGCGTGCTCATCATCGGCGGCGGCGACGGCGGGACCCTCCGGGAGGTCATGCGGCACAAGGGCGTCAAGGCCACCATGGTCGAGATCGACGAGATGGTGGTCCAGACCTCTCAGAAGTACCTGCCCTCCATCGGCACCGCCTTCAAGAACCCCCGCGCCCAGGTCCTCTTCGAGGACGGCGAGCGCTACCTCGCCGCCACCAAGGAGAAATTCGACGTGATCCTGGTGGACGCCTCCGACCCGGTGGGGCCGGCGGAGGTGCTCTTCCAGAAGCCCTTCCACAAGAACGTGGCCCGCTGCCTGAACCCGGGGGGCATCTTCGTCACCCAGTCGGAATCGCCGTTCTTCCACCAGAAGACGGTCAACGGCATTCAGCGGAACCTGCGGGAGATCTTCCCGGTGGTCCGGCTCTACACCGCCAGCATCCCCACCTACCCGAGCGGCCTCTGGAGCTTCTCCTACTGCTCGGACAAGGTCGATCCGGTGGCCCAGTTCAAGGAGAGCCGGGTGAAGAAGGCCAACCTGAAGTTCAAGTACTATAACGCCGCGCTCCACCGGGCGTGCTTCGCCTTGCCCTCCTTCATGCTGGAGGACGGGGAGGACCTCGGCCTGTGACCGACGCCGCCCGCACCCAGCGGGGCCAGTACTCGGCCCCGCGCTACTACGAGATCGCCTTCGACATGAACCGGAAGCAGGAGGTGGACTTCCTCGTCCACGCCTTCCGGACCTATGCGCGCCGCCCCATCAAGACGGTGCTGGACATCGCCTGCGGTACCGGCCCGCACCTCATCCGCCTGGGCGAGCGCGGCTACCGCATGAGCGGGCTCGACCTCTCGCCCGAGAACATCGACTTCCTGCGCGAGCGGGCCGCCGACAAGGGGCTCGACGTGGATCTCCACGTGGGCGACATGACGCGGTTCCGGCTGCCGCGGCCGGTGGACGCGGCCATCTGCATGCAGGATTCGCAAGGCCATCTCCTGACCAACGACGCCATCCTCGCCCATCTCCGCTCCACCGCCCGGGTCGTCAAGAAGGGCGGGCTCTATGTGTTCGACCGCTACATGTGCTCGTCGTGGACCGATCCGGCGCGCCGCTGGTCCTGGACCCGACGCCGCGGCCGCGCCACCGTCCGGGCCACCTTCGAGGCCCTCCGGGACCTCAATCCGGTCACTCAGGTGTTCTACGAGCACATGGAGCTGGAGGCGCAGGAAAACGGCCGGCGCCACGTCTACCGCCAGCGCCATGCCTCCCGAATGGTCTTCCCGCAGGAGCTGCGCACCCTGGTGGAATTAGCCGGCGGGTTCGAGCTGGCCGAGTGGTTCTACGGCTTCAAGCCGCGGCTCAAGCTGGATCGGGCCCACCACCCGCTGCTGATGGTGGTGGTGCTCCGGAAGAAGTAGGCCACGGCCCAGCTCGTCCTCAAGCGCGGCGCCGACCGCCGGCTGCGGGCCGGCCACCCGTGGGTGTACCGGGGCGAGATCGCCGACGTGCGCGGACCCTTCGCGCCCGGCGATCCCGTCGAGGTACTGGACGCCGCCGGGCATCCCCTCGGGCGCGGCCTCTACAACCCCCGCGCCGGCATCGCCTGCCGGCTCCTGGCTCGCCCCGACGAGGCGGTGGACGGCGCCCTGGTGCGTCGTCGCCTCGCCGCCGCCCTCGCCTACCGCCAGGAGGCGGGCCTGGTCAGCGAGGCCTATCGGCTCTGCTGGAGCGAGGGCGACGGGCTACCGGGCCTGGTGGTGGACCGCTACGGCGCGGTGAGCGTCGTCCAGTGCCTCACGCTCGGCATGGCGCGGCTCGCCGGCTTGGTGGTGGAGGCGCTCGGCGGGCTCTTTCCCGGCGAGCCGGTGTACCGCGCCGACGACCTGACGGCGGCGCGCGTCGAGGGCTTCGAGGCCGAGCGGGGCTCGGTCGGGGCGCCCGGCGCGGCGGCCGCGGAGGCCCCTTCCGAGGTCATCGTCGCCGAAGGGCCGTGCCGCTTCGCGGTGACGCTCGGCGCCGGACACAAGACCGGGCTCTACCTCGATCAGCGGGACAATCACCGGCTCGTCGCCGCCCACGCGCGGGGGCGGCGGGTCCTCGACGCCTTCGCCTACACCGGCGCCTTCGCCTGCCACGCGCTCGCCGCGGGCGCTGCCGCGGCGCTGCTGATCGAATCCTCCGCCGAGGCCGTCGAGGGCGCGCGGGCCAACCTCGCGCTCAACGGCCTGGCCGAGCGGGCCGCCATCCGCGACGCCAACGCCTTCGACGAGCTGCGCGCGCTGGCGGCGGCGCGCGAGCGCTTCGGCCTGGTGGTGCTGGATCCGCCTCCCTTCACGCGGCGGAAGGACGCGGTGGACGCGGCGGCGCGCGGCTACAAGGAGATCAATCTCCGGGGGCTGCGTCTGCTCGAACCGGGGGGGCTCCTCGCGACGTTTTCCTGCTCCCATCACGTCACGCCGGAGATGTTCGAGTCGGTGTGCCGGGCCGCCGCCGGCGACGCCGGCGTGCCCGCACGAGTGCTCGCCACCCTGACCCAGGCGCGCGACCACCCCGTCCTGCTCGCGGTGCCGGAGACGCGCTACCTCACCGGCTTGCTCCTGCAGGCGGTGTAGGCTCGCCGCTTCGCCGAGGCCGCCTGCTCAGCCGAGACCAACCGACCGGCGGGCCTTGACGATCTGGGTCTCGATGTGGCGGTGCACGGGGTCGCTGAAGTCGCCCAGGTCGCGCGCAAAGCGGACGAGCATGCGGAGGTGATTGAGGGCGCGGATCACCTCGCCCTTCTCGCCGGACACGCCCTTCTGCACCGCGGTGAGGGCGGCTGCCTCCAGCGCCGGCCCCAGCGTGCTGCGCGCCTCCGAGCCCATGGCCCGCGTCGCCTTGAACACCTCGATGGCGAGATCGTAGAGGAGGCCGTGCTGAGAGGGCTCGGGCGCGGCCTCGGTGGACTGGAGCCCCGGCGTCTCGGCGGCCGCGGGCGCGGCGCTCGTGAGCATCTTGTGGACGGCGCGGTCCAGATATTCGAAGTCGAACGGCTTCAGGACGTAGTCGAAGGCGCCGAGGGCGAGGGTCTCCTTGGCCGCCTCGGTGTCGGTGTTGCCGCTCATCATGAGCACGCCCACCCAGGGATTGGCCTCCCGGATCCGGCGCAGCACGGTGATGCCGTCCATGTCCGGCATGCGGACGTCGAGCAGCACGACGTCGGGACGGTGCTTTTCGAGCTTGGACAGGCCCTCGAGGCCGCCGAGCGCGCAGATCACGTCGTAACCCTTGGTGGTGAGGAACTCGGAGAGCAGCTGGCCGACGGCGGCCTCGTCGTCCACGACGAGAATGGTTGCCTTCCCCGCCATCGTGTCGCTCCGACCCTCTAGCCCTTCAACCGCTGTTCCACCACGCTCCGCGCCAGCGCGAGGGCCTCGTCCAGCTTCCCGGGATCCTTGCCCCCCGCCTGGGCCAGATCGGGCCGCCCGCCGCCGCCGCCACCGACCACCTTCGCGACGTCCTGGACGAGCTTGCCCGCGGGGACCCGGGCGGTGAGGTCCTTGGAGACGGACGCGATGAGATTGACCTTGCCGTCCGCCGCGCTGCCGATGACGATCACGCCCTGGGGCAGGCGCCCGCGCAGCATGTCCACCACCGAGCGCAGCCCATCGGGATCGAGCCCGTCCAGCCGCGCGGCGAGGACGGGCACGCCCGCCACCGCCACCGCCGAGGCGACGAGATCCTCGGCGCGGCTCTTGGCCAGGCGCGCCTCGAGCTGGGCCAGCTGCTTCTCGAGCTGCTTCTGCTCGTCCAGGAGCTTCTGCAGCCGCCGGGGCAGCTCCAGCGGCGGGATCTTGAGCAGGCCCGCCGACTCGCGCAGGGCCGCCTCCTCGCGGCCGACGTGGCGAAGCGCGGCCTCGCCCGCGACCGCCTCGATGCGACGCACGCCCGAGGCCACCGCGCCCTCCGAGACCACCTTGAAGAGGCCGATCTCGCCGGTGGCGTCCAGGTGCGTGCCGCCGCAGAGCTCGGTGGAGACGTCGCCGATGCGAATCACCCGCACGCGATCGCCGTACTTCTCCCCGAACAGCGCCATCGCCCCGCTCTTGAGGGCAGCCTGGAGGTCCATCTCCGCCGGCGACACCACGATGTTGGCCTGCACCTGCTCGTTCACCAGGGACTCGATCTGCTCCATCTCGGGATCGCGGATGCCGGCCCCGTGGGAGAAGTCGAAGCGCAAATGATCGGGCGCGACCAGCGAGCCCGCCTGGCCCACGTGGGTGCCCAGCACCTTGCGCAGCGCCGCGTGCAGGAGATGGGTGCCGGTGTGATGACCGCGCAGGCCCTGCCGCCGGCGCGGGTCCACGCTGACCGCGACCTCCTCGCCCTCGCGCAGGCGCCCCTTGGCCACCTTCACCTTGTGGACGATGAGCTGCGCGCCCCGGTAGTACGTGTCCAGGATCTCGCCCTCCCCGTCGCGCCCGGTCAGGAGGCCGGTGTCGCCGATCTGGCCGCCGGACTCCGCATAGAAGGGCGTGCGGTCGAGGACGACCTCCACGGTCTCGCCCATCACCGCCTCGGGGCGGCGCCGGTCACCCTCCACCATGGCGAGCACCCGCGCCGGCGCCGTGAGCGCGCCGTAGCCCAGGAACTCGGGCTTGGGCAGCTCGGTGGAGAGCCGCTGATAGATGGCCACGGAGCGGTCCTCGCCCGCGGCCTGGAAGCTCCCGCCCGCCCGGGCGCGCTGCCGCTGCGCCTCCATCTCGGCCTCGAAGGCGGCCAGACTCTCGGGCGGCACCGACCAGCCCGCGTCCTGGAACACCTCCTGGGCGAGGTCGGTCGGGAAGCCGTGCGTGTCGTAGAGGGTGAAGAGGAACTTCCCGTCCACGACCTTCCTGGTGTCGCCCGTGTGCGTGGCAAGGTACTCGCGGATCTTCTCCATGCCCAGGTCGAGGGTCTCGGCGAAGCGCTCCTCCTCCTGCCGCACCACCTCGGCCACGCGCGCGCGGTGCTCCCGGATCTCGGGGTAGGCCTCTCCCAGCGTCTCCACCACCGTCTCGGTGACCTTCCAGAGAAAGGGATCGCGCAGCCCCAGCATCCGGCCGTGGCGCATGGCCCGGCGCATGATCCGGCGCAGCACGTAGCCCCGCCACTCGTTGGAGGGCGTGACCCCGTCGGTGATGAGGAAGGTGGCGGCGCGGGCATGGTCCGCGATCACCCGCATCGACACGTCGTCCTCTTCCCGGATTCCGTAGGTCTTTCCCGACAGCGCCGCGACGTGGGCGATCAGGGGCGCGAAGAGGTCGGTGTCGTAGCTCGACATCTTCCCCTGCAGCACCGCGGTGAGGCGCTCGAGCCCCATGCCGGTGTCGATGGACGGCCGCGGCAGCGGCGTGAGGGTCCCGGACGCATCGCGGTTGTACTGCATGAAGACGAGGTTCCAGACCTCGAGCCACCGGTCGCATTCGCACGCGGGCCCGAGGCACGGTCGCCCCGCCTGCTCCTCCACGCACGGGAGGTGATCGCCCTGGTGGAAGTGCGCCTCGGAGCAGGGGCCGCAGGGGCCGGTGTCGCCCATGGCCCAGAAGTTGTCCTTCTCGCCCAGGCGCAGGATGCGGTCCTCGGGGAGCCCGGCCACCGTCTTCCAGAGCGCGAAGGCCTCGTCGTCGTCCTTGTAGACGGTAGCGATCAGGCGCTCCTTGGGCAGCCCAAAGTCCACGGTGAGGAGCTCCCAGGCGAAGGCGATCGCTTCCTTCTTGAAGTAGTCCCCGAAGGAGAAGTTCCCCAGCATCTCGAAGAAGGTGTGATGCCGCGCGGTGTGGCCCACGTTCTCCAGATCGTTGTGCTTGCCGCCTGCGCGGACGCATTTCTGAGCGGTGACGGCCCGGACATAGGCGCGGCGCTCCTCGCCGAGGAACACGCCCTTGAACTGGTTCATCCCCGCGTTGGTGAAGAGCAACGTGGGGTCCTGGCCGGGCACGAGGGACGAGGACCGCACCACGGTGTGGCCGTGGCGCGCGAAGTAATCGAGGAAGCGCTGGCGGATCTGGGCGCCGGTCATCATGGCGCCATTATACCGATCGGGTCAGGGCCCCGGCGGCGGCTCCTGGGCGCCCAGCACCGCGGTGACGGCCGCCCGCACCGCCCCGGCGGGATAGCCCCGGCGCAGCAGATAGTCGCGCAGTCGGGTGGCGGCGCGCTCCGGGCGCGCGCGCAGCAAGGCGGGGAGGCGCCGCCGGGCGGCCTCGAGCGCGCGCTCGGACTCCGGGATCTCGGCAAAGGCGGATTGGACGGCGGCGGCGACGAGAGCGGGGGCGATGCCCTTGGCCCGCAGCTCCTGGGTCAGCCGGAGGCTGCCGACTCGCCTCCCACGGGAGCGCGCCTCCGCCCACCACTGGGCAAAGGCGTGGTCGTTCACGTAGCCCTTCGCTTCGAGCTCGGCGACGACCTCCCCGGCCAGCTCGGCGGGCGCGCCGCGCCGGATCAGGCGGGCGCGCAGGTCACGTGCGCTCCAGGCCTTGCTGGCGAGCAGATCGAAGGCGGCGACGCGCGCGCCGCGGGGGTCCAGCGCGGGCCGGGGCTCGCGTGGACGCCGCGGCGACACCGTCAGGGACGCTTGGCGAAGGGACCCCC
>DATEDO010000233.1:0-2095 GCA_035281625.1 Candidatus Methylomirabilota bacterium | reverse complement strand
CGGCCGTCTTCGGGAGCCCAGCCATTGGCGCCCCAGAGCTGACTGTAGGGGCCCAGGATCGCGGCGGCGATCTCGGCCATCTGCTTGTAGGCCTCGGTGAAGGTGAGCTTGAGCACCGAGCCTTCCGCGCCGACCGGAGTGCCCGCCAGCTCGCGCGTCACGTAGCGGAGGTTGGTGAGACGCAGGGCGCGGCCGGCGATGACCAGGTCGGCGAGACGCTGGCGGAGGACGGGATCGCGGGCGCCGCGCCGGCGCGCGAGGTCGAGCACCCGGTCGATGAAGAGGTGCAGGTTCACCATCCCGCCGAGCGACTGGCGCTCGTACATGAGGATGGTCACCGCGACGTCCCAGCCCCGATGCGGCGCGCCCACCAGGGCCGTCGCGGGGACGCGGGCGCCGTCGAAGAACACCTCGTTGAACTCGGAGTCGCCGGTGAGCTGGCGCAGGGGCCGGATGGCGATGCCGGGCGTGCGCATGTCGACGAGGAGGCACGAGAGCCCCTTGTGACGCGTGGACCCGGGATCGCTGCGCGCGAGGAGGATGCAGTAGTCGGACCGGTGCGCGTTGGACGTCCACACCTTCTGGCCGATGATCACGAAGTGGTCCCCGTCCGGCACCGCGCGGGTGGACACGTTGGCGAGATCACTGCCGGCATTCGGCTCGGAGAAGCCCTGGCACCAGATCTCGTCGGCGGCGAGGATGGGCGGAAGCCAGCGGGCCTTCTGCTCCGGCGTGCCGTGCACCATGAGCGCCGGGGCCACCATGCCGAGGCCGATGGTGTTGACGCCCGGCGGCGCGCCCGCCGCGATCAGCTCCTCGGCGAAGATGAGCTGCTCCACCAGCGACGCGCCCCGGCCGCCGTACTCCCGCGGCCAGCGGAGCCCCACCCAGCCGCCCGCGTGCATGCGCCGGTGCCAGGCGCGGCAGGCGTCGAACGACTTGTCAGGATGCAGCGTGAGCTCGTCGTCGGACGCCGGATGCCGTCGCCGGTGGTCGGGCAGGTGGGTCCCGAGCCACGTCCGCAGCTCGGCGCGGAACGCGGCCTCGGCGGGCGAGTCGGCGAAGTCCATCGCGGGTCGGGCGTCGCGAGTCAGGGCGACGGGCGCACGTAGAGCTCGCCGCCCCCGCGCTTGAACTCCGCCGCCTTGTCTCGCAGGCCCTGGGCGACCGTCCCGGGATCCAGGGCGGCCGAGCCGGCGGCCTCGCCCTGCCGGGCGGCGTAGTCGCGCACGTCCTGGGTGATCTTCATCGAGCAGAAGTGCGGTCCGCACATGGAGCAGAAATGGGCGAGCTTCGCCCCCTGCGCGGGTAGCGTCTCGTCGTGGAACTTCCGCGCGGTGTCGGGATCCAGCGAGAGATTGAACTGATCCTCCCAGCGGAACTCGAAGCGCGCCCGCGAGAGCGCGTCGTCCCAGGCCCGCGCGCCGGGATGGCCCTTGGCGATGTCGGCGGCGTGCGCGGCGATCTTGTAGGCGATCACGCCGTCCTTGACGTCCTGCTTGTCGGGCAGCCCGAGATGCTCCTTGGGGGTCACGTAGCAGAGCATGGCGGTGCCGAACCAGCCGATCATGGCCGCGCCGATGGCGGAGGTGATGTGGTCGTAGCCCGGGGCGACGTCGGTGGTGAGAGGTCCCAGCGTGTAGAACGGCGCCTCGTGGCAGGTGGTGAGCTGCCGGTCCATGTTCTCCTTGATGAGGTGCATGGGCACGTGGCCCGGCCCCTCGATCATCACCTGGCAGTCGTGCGCCCACGCGATCGTCGTGAGCTCCCCGAGCGTGTCCAGCTCCGCGAACTGCGCCGCGTCGTTGGCGTCCGCCTGGCAGCCGGGACGCAGGCCGTCGCCCAGCGAGAACGCCACGTCGTAGGCACGCATGATGTCGCAGATCTCGCGGAAGTGCGTGTACGTGAAGTTCTCCTTGTGGTGTGCGAGGCACCATTTGGCCATGATGGAGCCGCCCCGGGACACGATGCCGGTGACCCGCCCCGCGGTGAGCGGCACGTAGCGGAGCAGCACGCCGGCGTGGATCGTGAAGTAGTCGACGCCCTGCTCGGCCTGCTCGACGAGCGTGTCGCGGAAGACCTCCCACGTGAGGTC
>DATEDO010000232.1:0-9266 GCA_035281625.1 Candidatus Methylomirabilota bacterium | reverse complement strand
GGAGCGCCGGCGTCACGTCGCGTGGCGCGCGCGTCGCGACCACGGGACGCGCCTCCACGTTGGCGGGCGGACGCGCCGCCGTCCCCGAAGCCGGCGCCACGCTGGCCGCCACCGGACGCACGTCGAGCGCGCCCCGCACGGGCCGCAGCTCGCGCGCCTCGTTTCTCGACACGCGCTGCGCCTGCACGTGCCCGCGACCGAAGCGATCGGCGGAGGTCGCGACCACGGCGTTGTTCACCGTCACGTTGCGGTAGACGTTGATGTTGGTGACGTTCACCGTGGTGTTCTTGACCACCACGTTGTTGACGACGCGCGGGCCGCCCCAGCCGCGCCAGGTGGCCACGCCCACGAAACCCGGGCGGCCCCACCACGGGATGATCGGCTCGCCCCACGCCAGCGGCGCCCAGCACACGGGCCGGCCGAAGCTGAGGGTCACGCCGCCGAGGAACACCACGAGGGCGGGAGAGTACACGGGCCGCACCACCACGGGGCCCGGCGCCCAGGCCCAGTAATTGCTCACATACACCCAGCGGCCGTAGTGATACGGCGCCCAACCCCACGGCGCATCGTCGAGCCAGGTCCAGCCGAAGCGCGGATCCCAGACCCAGCGGCCGGTGCTGTAGGGCGTCCAGCCGGGCGCCACGCCGCTCGGCACCCACACCGAGCCGTACGTTTCCACGGTGCGCCAGCTGCCATGGCGATCCAGCTCCTCGGTGCCGTACATCGACGAGCCGACGTACTGTGTGCTGGCGGGCTTGATGAGGTAGTCGGTGCGCTGGTAGTTCCAGCGGTCCCACGCGGACAGCTCCGGCGCCGCCGCGGCTTCCACCCGCGGGCTCTCCGCGCCGATGAGCCTGATCTGCTGATTGGCGCCCAGCGCGGTGGCCGCGCCGCCCGCCGGCGTCACCGTGGCGGCGCCGCCGCGATGCGCCTGGAACGTGGTGGCCTCGGAGGTCACGTCCACCGGGTAGTAGCCGGCCTTCTCGACGGTGAAGGCGCCGCCCGGCGTCGCGATCTCCACGGTGTCGCCGGGGTCGAGCGCGCGCACGTCGAGCGCGGCATGGCCGGCGGTAATGCGGAACTGGAGAAAATCGGGCTCCTGGTTGTCCAACCCGATGTGGGTGCCGGGCGCGGCGCGGACGAACGCGCGAGGCGCGAGCTGGAGCTCCGCCGTCCCACCCTCGCCGGTGTACAGGACGTCCCCGGGGGCCAGCGGCATGTTGAGCCGCGCGGGGGTCCACTCGCTACCGCCGGGCCGCCAGAACGAAACCTCTCCATTCAGATAACTGATGCGCACCGGCGTCACGTCCGGGGCGGGCGCGGTGGCGGTCTGATCGGTGGGTGCCCCTGGTTGAGCGGGCTCGGCGGCACCCGCAGGGGGCGCCGGGGGTGGGGGGGGGACCGGCGCCTGGGCTCCCGCCACGCCGCCCAATCCGGGCATCAGCATGGCTACCACCAACAGTGCTGCCAGACTCCGTTTCGCACCCATATTGGCTCCCTCCCGGCCTCCCAGGCCTCTACCGAGAAGACGTTCCGGCTCAAGGGTTTGTTTACCGGAACGATTAAGCGGTAGAGCGCGTTATGCTCCCTCGGTGAATAGCCGGTGGGCCATTCTCGGCCTCATCTTCATCGCCCGGCTGTCCATGGGAATCCAGTTTCAATCCATTGCATCGGTCGCGCCACTCGTCGTCAGCGATCTCCAGATCGGCTACGGCCAGATCGGCTGGCTCATGGGCCTCTACATGCTGCCCGGCGTGGTCATCGCCTACCCGGGCGGCGCGCTCGGACGCCGCTTCGGCGAGCGGCGGCTGGTGCTGGTGGGGCTGGCTCTCATGGCGGTGGGCGGCATCGCCACTGCGGCCAGCGGCGGCTTCGTCCTGGCCGCGGCGGGGCGCGTGGTGAGCGGCGCCGGCGGTGTGCTCCTCAACGTGATGCTCACGCGCATGGTGGCCGACTGGTTCGCCGAGCACGAATTGGCCACCGCGATGTCCGTCATGCTCACGTCGTGGCCGGTGGGCATCGGCATCACCCTGGCCACGTTCGGGGCCCTCGCCAGCGCCTCCTCCTGGCGGCTGGCCGTGCACGTCACCGTGGTCGCGAGCCTCCTCGCGTTCCTCCTGATGGTGGCTCTTTACCGGAATCCGCCGCGGCGCGAGGCGCGCGTCGCCGGATCGGCGCTGACGCCGCGGGACGCCTGGCTCTCGATCCTGGCCGGCATCGTCTGGGGCCTGTTCAACGCCAGCTACGTCGTGTTCCTCAGCTTCGCGCCCGGCTTTCTCGTCTCTCGCGGCGCCTCGGTGCCCGCCGCGGGCGCGGTGACGAGCCTGGCCATCTGGGTCACGCTGGGATCGGTGCCGCTGGGCGGTCTCCTCGCCGACCGCATGAGGCGGCCCGATCTCCTCACGGTGGTGGGCTCCCTGCTCGGCATGATCGCGCTGCTGATCTTCCCCTCCACGACCATGCCGGCGCTCTCGTGCTTCCTCGTGGGGGTGCTGGCGGGCGCCCCGCCGGGGGCGGTGATGGCGCTGCTGCCCAAGGCCCTCACACCGGCCGCGCTCACCACCGGGCTGGGGATCTACTACACGGTGTTCTATCTCGCGATGACGGTGGCACCGGGGCTGGCGGGCATGCTGCGCGACGGGACCCAGGAGCCCGCGGCGCCCATCGTGTTCGCGGGCGCGCTCATCGCGGTGCCGATCCTGGCGCTGGCGGCCTTCCGGCGGGTGGAGCGGCGCTAGCGCGCGCGGTCAGCCCTCGAGGCGGCGGGCGCGACGCGCGCGGCCGCGGCGGACGGGCTCGCGCTCCGCGCGATGCAGGAGCTCGCACCAGAGCCGATTGCCGTCCCCACCCGCCTCCGCGCTCCCGAACAGCGTGCCGCTCGACGACACGAGCGCGTCGTCCGCGCCCTCGCGAATGGGAAGATGGTCGTCGCACCACTGCACGTCGAGCACTTCGAGCATCGCGTCGGCAAGCGGCTCGCAGCCGGGGCAGTACGACCGAGCGACAGGGGCCTTCTCAGGCGGGATGTCCGTCACGACCCGGGCCTCGAAATCTCCCGAAGACGTTACTCATCTGTGAGTCTCATGCTAGCAGGGGGTCTCCCTTAGTCAAAAGAAAATGGTAGGCTCCGACCCATGACCCCACCCGACATCCTCCCTTTCGCCAGCGTGCGCGGCACCTGGGGCGCGATGGGCGCCGAGGTCGGCCAGATCTTCTCGCCCCTCATCGGGCGGCACCTCGATGCGTGGATCGCGCACGTCACGCGCGAGACGGGCGCGCCGCGCGCCGCGGTGGTGGCCGCCGCCCAGCCGTACGCCGCCGCCATCCAGACCCACGCGCCCTTCTTGTGGGAAGAACTCGAAGGGATGGCCCGCGGATCCGGGATCCCGCTCGAGGAGCTGCTCGTGCTGCAGGCGCGGGCGGAGGTGCTGCGCGCGAAGCGGCTCGCCCGCCCCGCGGCGCCTGCCACCGAGCCGCCCGGAGAATGCACGACGTTCGCGCTGGGTGGCCGCCGCGCGGAGAGTGGCCGGACGCTCTTCGGACAGAACGTCGACCTGGCGCCCTTCCTCGCCGAGTTCGGCGTCATCGTCCGCCAGCAGCCCCGGGAGGCGCCGGCCACGCTCATGTACATGACGGCGGGGCTGCTCGGGCACAACGGCCTGAACGAGGCGGGCGTGGGCGTCTGCGCCAACTTCGTGGACGACCCGGGCGGCTGGGGGGACGGGCTGCCGCGCTATCTCCTCTCCCGGCTGGCCCTGCGGGAGGAGACCGCCGCGGGCGCGCTGGACGCCGCGATGCGGCCGCCGCGGGCCGCCTCGCGGAATCTCCTCATCGCCGACGCCGGCGGCGATTTCGTGGACGCCGAGCTCTTGTGCCGCGAAGCCGGCCTCATCCGCGGGCAGGACGGGCTGCTCGTCCACGCCAATCACCTGGAGGCCGCCTGCTTCCAGGGCTACGAGAAGCCCACCGAGAACTCGCTCCGCCGACGCGAGCGGCTGGAAGCGCTGCTCGCGGGGGCGCCGGAACCCCTCACCGTCGCGGACATCCAGCGCTACTATCGCGACCACGCCGATGCGCCGCACAGCCTGTGCGCCCACCCGTTCCCCGGGCGCGACGTGCAGACCGTGGTCTCGGTGATCGGCGATCTCGAGCGCCTGGAGCTCCACGCCGCCAAGGGCTCGCCCTGCCGGGCGGTGTACGCCACCTACACCATCGCCACCTGCCGCGACGGCTCGCTGTCGGTCATGGTGCGCGACGCCTATCAACCCGCCCCGGCCTAGAGAGGAGGGGGGCGACGGCGACGCGGGCCCTGGTCCCGCCCGACCTGACCCAGGACATCCAGCGCATCCCTAGCCCCTTGCGAGGCCACGGGACCACCTTCTAGCGACCCGGCCCCGGCTGTGGTAGTTACGAGGGGGCGAGCTGAGGCGAAACCGCTTGCACAGCGCGACTCTGGACTGGGCATCCGTGCACCCGGCGTGCCGCGTAGTACCGGGTGTAGCCATGGAGACTCTGCCCCTGCCGGCGGCCTTCGACCTCGATGCCTGGGTGGCGCGCTCGGGGGCGCTGGACCTCGATGCCATCCCCTGGGCGGAGGTGCGCCGTCACCCGCTGCCCGCTCCCGCGGTGCGAAGCCTCCGCTACATGCAGGACATCGAGAGCCACACCATCATCTACCTGCGCGCGCTGCTCGCCACCCGGGCCATCGACGACGCCGAGGTGGCCACGTTCCTGGCGTGCTGGCTGCACGAGGAGACGTTCCACGGCATGGCCCTGGCGCGCTTCCTCGAGGCGGCGGGGCATCCGGTGGCGCCGCGCCCGCAGGGCCGCAGCCATGAGCCACTCGTGAAGCGGATGGAGTCCGCCGCCACCGCCTGGCTGTCGCGCGCGTGGCCGGACTTCTGCGCCGTGCACATGGTCTGGGGCGCCATCAACGAGCTGACCACCCTCACCGGCTATCGCCGGCTCGCCGCGCTGGCCGACCACCCGGTGCTCTCCGAGCTACTGCGTCGAATCAACGTCGATGAATCCCGGCACTTCTTCTTCTACTATCGCCAGGCGGATATTCGCTTGCGGCGTCCCGGCGTGGCCCGCGTGACGCGTGCCCTCGTGGACCGCTTCTGGGCCCCGGTGGGCAGTGGCGTGCAGCCGGACACGGAGCGAGAGTTCCTTGGGCGCTATCTCTTTGGCGGCCCCGATGGACGGGCGGCGGCCCGGAAGGTGGACGACACCATCCGGCGCCTGCCCGGTCTCGCCTCGGTGAGGCTCCTCGAGGCGTGGATGGCGAGGCATCGTGAGCTGAGCCGCTCCGGCGGGCTGGGCCCCGCCAGCGGCGAGGCGAGCTAATTGGAGGAGAACGGCATGTCCACTGCAACCACTGAGAGACCGGCCATCTCGCACTATCGTACGTACTCGCCGCGGCCCTTCACCAAGGCCGAGCGCGACTCCGTGACGATTCTCTTCGGGGGCCTTCACTGGCGCGTGGAGCGCATCCTCCAGGCGGTGCTGGAGAGCGGCGGCAACAAGGCCGAGGTGCTGCCGGTAGCCACCAAGGAAGATCTCCTCACCGGGCGGGAGACGGCCGACATCGGCCAGTGCTGTCCGACCAGCTTCACCACGGGAAATCTCGTCAACGTCCTCAAGAAGAAGTCCGCCGAGCTGGGCGCGGAGGAGGTGAACAAGAAGTACGTCTACCTCACCGCGGGCTCCTGCGGGGCCTGCCGCTTCGGCCAGTATCACCAGAGCTACGAGCTCGCGCTCCGGAACTCGGGGCTGGAGGCGTTCCGGATGTTCCTCCTCGCCCAGGATCAGCTCGACCAGAAGGCCGCCATGGGCGACGGCTTCGACATGAATCTCCCGGTGACGCTCGGCTGCCTCTGGGCCATCTTCACCACCGACCTGGTCCAGGATCTCGAGTACCAGGTGCGGCCCTACGAGGTGGTGCCCGGCGCGACGGACGCGGTGGTGAAGGAGTCGGTCGAGCTCCTCTACCAGGCGTTTCGCGCGCGGCCGCCCATGGGCCCGTACAAGGCGGTGGCGTGGTACCTCACCACCGGCTACTTCGTGAAGGTCATGCGGCGGATCCGGCAGAAGTTCGCGTCGATCGAGGTGGACCGGCTCCGGGCCAAGCCCACCGTGAAGATCACCGGCGAGTTCTATCTGCAGACGGTGGAGGGCGACCCCAACTACAACATCCACCGCTGGCTGGAGGCGGAGGGCGCGGAGGTCTACCCCGCCGGCATCACCGTGTGGATGGACTATCTCCTGCGGCTGGGGCTCCAGCGCTTCGAGGACTACTCCGGCATCGAGAAGGGCGCGCGGCTCAAGCTGGGCCTGGGCCGCGCCGTGCAGGCCCTCTACCGCGGGGTGTTCGGACGGCTGCGCCGCGCCATGGGCGACCTCGCCCGCGAGCTGCCGCAACAGATGGAGCTGCGCCGCCTCGCCGCGCCGTACTTCAATCAGCGGCTCGACGGCGGCGAGGGCGACATGCTGATCGGCAAGGCCATCTGGGCCCACACCAGGAAGAAGGCCCACATGATCTGCGAGCTGTCACCCTACTCGTGCCTGCCCAACACCATGAGCATCGGCGCCATGTCGGGCGTCATCGGCAAATACCCCGATCTCCTCTACGCCCCGCTCGAGATCAAGGGCGACGCCGAGGTGCATGCCCTCTCCCGCTGCCAGATGATCCTGACCGAGGCCAAGAAGCGGGCGCAGCGCGAGTTCGACGACGCGCTCGCGCGCAGTGGGATGACGCTGGACGCGGTGCGCGCCTACCTCGACGCGCATCCTGCCATGAAGCGGGCCGACTACAAGGTGCCGCACATGAGCTGCGCGGGCACCGGGGCCAACCTGATCCTCCACGTGGCGCAGAAGACCGGCTCGCTCAAGAAGCAGGCCGCCGCATGAAGTACGTCGGCATGGACGTCGGCTCCACCACCGTGAAGGCCTTGGTGGTGGCCGAGGACGGCGCGGTCGTTTGGCGCGACTATCAGCGCCACAACACGCGCCAGGCCGAGAAGGTGCTGGAGTTCCTGGGCCGCATGGAGGACGAAGCCCAGCTGGCTCCGGAGCGCGACCGCATCTTCTTCACCGGCTCGGGCGCGGGCTTCCTCGCCCCGCTCGTGGGCGCCAAGATGGTGCAGGAGGTCGTGGCCGTTGCCGCCTGCGTCGAGCGGCAGCATCCCGACGTCCGCTTCGTCTCCGAGATCGGCGGCGAGGACATGAAGACCATCTTCTTCACGCCGGGCGGCGGCGGCAAGACCAAGCAGGTCTACATGCAGTCGGCCTGCAGCGGCGGCACCGGCACCTTCATCGAGAAGACGGCGCGCAAGCTCGCCGTGGCGAGCGAGCGGCTGGCCGAGATGCCCTACGAGGGCATGAGCCTCCACAAGGTCAGCAGCAAGTGCGGCATCTTCGCGGAGACCGACGCCAACACGCTGGTGAAGACGGGCGTGCCGGTGGAGGAGATCATCGCCAGCCTGTTCGAGGCGGTGGTGTACCAGAACCTCGCCACGCTGACCAAGGGCAACACGCCCTCGCCGGAAGTGCTCTTGCTGGGCGGGCCCAACCTCTTCTTCCGTGGCCTCCAGGAGGCCTGGCGGCATCATCTCGCCAAGCTCTGGCAGCAGCGGAAGATCGCGCTGCCCGAGGGCCGGGAGCCCGCCGACTGCATCGTGGTGCCCAAGGACGCCCTGTACTACGCGTGCCTGGGCTGCGTGGAGGTGGGGCGCGGCGAGCCGGAGGGCGTGGCCCTCTACGCCGGCCGGGACAAGCTCCGCTGGTGGGTGGAGGAAGGGCAGGCCGAGCAAAAGGCGAAGGACGGCGGGAAGGCGCTCGTCTCCTGCGCCGCCGACCTTCAGAGCTTCGTGTCGGCCTACGATCTCAAGCGCCCCGCCCAGGCTGCGCCTCCCGCGGAGGCCGCGCCCGTCCCCGCGGGCCCGGTGCTGGTCGGCTGCGACTTCGGCAGCACCACCGCGAAGGCGGTGGTGGTCTCACCCGCGCGGGACATTCTCTTCAGCTGCTACGCGCTCTCCAAGGGCAATCCCATCGAGGACGCGCAGGCGCTGTTCCAGCAGGTGCGCGAAGCGGGCTTCACCGACGTGGTCGGTCTGGCTCTCACCGGCTACGGCAAGGATCTCCTGAAGGACGTGCTCGGCGCGGACGTGGCGGTGGTGGAGACGGTGGCGCATGCCACCGGGACGCTGCACTTCTTCCCGGACGCCGACGTGATCTGCGACGTGGGCGGCACCGACGTCAAGATCATGATCCTGCGCCAGGGCACCGTCGCCGACTTCCGGCTCAACAGCCAGTGCTCGTCCGGCAACGGCGCCTTCCTGCAGGGCGTGGCCGAGCGCTACAACATCCCGCTCGAGAAGTACGCCGACCGCGCGTTCGAGGCCAAGGCCATGCCGAGCCTCACGATGGGCTGCGGCGTCTTCCTGCAGTCGGACATCGTCAACCAGCAGCGGAAGGGCTGGTCGGCCGAGGAGATCATGGCCGCCCTGGCCGCCGTGCTGCCCATCAACGTCTGGATCTACGCCGGTCAGCTCCAGAACCTGCGCGCCGCCGGCCGCAAGTTCGTGCTCCAGGGCGGGACCCACCGCAACATGGCGGTGGTCAAGGCCCAGGTCGACTTCATCCGCAGCAAGGTGCCGGACGCCGAGGTCGTGCTGCACCCGTACTCGGGCGAGGCCGGGGCCATCGGCGCCGCGCTGTGCGCCGCCGACTGGCGGAAGGACCACGGCGCCTCGGCCTTCCGCGGCTTCGCGACCATCGCGGCGCTGACCTACACCAGCACCACCAGCGCCGTGACCGTCTGCAAGTGGTGCCCGATCAACTGCACGCGCACGTTCATCGACGTGCAGCTGCCCGGCGCCAAGGGGCGGCCGTGGAGCAAGCTGCCGCTGGCCGAGGGCCACGAGCGCGTCATCAGCGGCAACTCCTGTCCCAAGGGCCTCGTCGAGGACGTCAACGAGATGCGGGTGGTGAAGGCGAAGCTCGAGGAGGTCAAGCGTGAGTACCCTAACGTTGCCGAGATGGTTCGGAAGGACGCGTTCCGGGTCCGCCGCCCCGCCCCCGTCGCGGGCTAGCCTCCGGATCGGCATCCCCCGCGTCCTGAACCTCTGGTCCACGCACCAGTTCTGGTGCGGATTCTTCGGCGCGCTCGGGATCGATCAGCGCCACCTGCTCTTCTCCGGCGACACCTCCGAGGAGCAGGGCCGCCAGTTCGGCAAGGGCCGCGGCACCGTCGACTGCTGCTATCC
>DATEDO010000231.1:0-28698 GCA_035281625.1 Candidatus Methylomirabilota bacterium | reverse complement strand
GTCAGCGGCATGTCCACGTTGGTGACCCCGAAGGGCCGCAGCGCGTCCACCACCGCGTTGACGATCACCGGCGGCATGACGATGCAGCCCGCCTCGCCCAGGCCCTTCGCCCCGAGGGGATTGTGCGGCGAGGGCGTGACCATCTTGCCGATGACGGGCTCCGGGAAGTCGCCCACGCGCGGCACCGCGTAGTCCATGAGCGTGCCGGTGGCGAGCTGGCCCGCCTCGTCGTAGACCAGCCCCTCCAGGAGCGCCTGGCCCGCGCCCTGCGCGTAGGCGCCGTGGAGCTGGCCCTCGGCCAGCAGCGGGTTCACGATCACGCCCGCGTCGTCCACCCAGGTGCAGCGCGCGAGCGTGACCTGGCCGGTATCGCGGTCGATCTCCACCACCGCGACGGCGGCGCCGAAGCTCCACGTCTCCGCGGCGGCCTGGAAGAAGCACGTGGCCTCGAGCCCCGGCGTGTCGCCCGGGCCGACGCGCGTGGGTCCGTGGGCGAAGGCGGCGACCTGAGCCCAGGTCGCCCGGCGCGCGGGGGCGCCCACCACGTGGAAGCCGCCCGGCGCGGGCGTCACGTCGGCGGGCGCGGCCTCGAGGAGATGGGCGGCGACGCGCCGGCCCTTCTCGCGCACCTCCTCGGCGGCGCGAAACGCCGCGCTCCCGCCCAGCGCGGTGGAGCGGCTGCCGAAGGTGCCGAAGCCCTGCGGCGTGCCGCCGGTGTCACCGTGGCGCACCACCACGTCCTCGGGTCGCACGCCGAGGGCGTCGGCCACGATCTGCGCCCACGTGGTCTCGTGCCCTTGCCCGTGGGCGCTGGAGCCGGTGACCACGGTCACCGCGCCCGTGCGCTCCACGCGCACGCTGCCGCTCTCCCACCCCACCGCCGCCGGCTCCACGTACACCACGACGCCCACGCCGATGATTGAGCCGCTCGCCTGAGCGGCTCGCTGACGTTCGCGCGCCTGGGCGTAGCCCGAGAGCTCGAGGCACCTGTCGAGCGCCTCCGCGTAGCGCCCCGAGTCGTAGGTCACGGCGGTGGCGGTCGTGTAGGGGAACGCGTCCGGCGGCACCAGGTTCTGGCGGCGAATGGCCACGGGATCGAGCCCGGCGGCATGCGCCGCCTCGTCCATGAGCCGCTCGATCATGAACGTGCCCTCGGGGCGTCCGGCGCCGCGATAGGCGCCGGTGGGCGAGGTGGTCGTGACCGCGCCCGCGATCTCGATGTCCACGGAGGGTATGGCGTAGGGGCCCGGCATGGTGCGGCCCGAGTTCCACGCGGGGCCCGCGCCGCTCACCGCGAAGCGGCCGCCCAGCGGGAAGACGACGCGGGCGCGCAGGCCGCGGATGCGGCCGTCGGCGTCCACCGCCATCTCGCCCTCCGCCTCGGCGCCGCGGCCGTGATTGGTGGTGAGGATGTCCTCGCTCCGGGTGGCGATCCACTTCACCGGGCGCTCGAGCCGGAGGGCCAGCCACGCCACGAGCGCGTCCTCACGATACGGCGACCCCTTCACCCCGAAGCCCCCGCCCACCTCGGGCGCGGTGACGCGAATGCGGGACTCGGGGTAGCCGATGACCGCCGCGATCTCCGCGCGCATGCGGAACGGCGTCTGGGTGGAGGACCAGATGCGGAGCTCGGCGGACGATGGGTCGAGCCAGGCCAGGATGACGCGCGGCTCCATGCAGAGGGCGGCCACCCGCGGCTGGCGCACGCGCACGCGGCCGGCGCGGGGCGTGCCCGCGAAGGCCGCGTCCACGTCGCCCGACCTCCACCGATGAGTGAACGCGAGATTGCCCGGGAGCGCGGCGTGCACCGCCGGCGCGCCCGCGGCCAGCGCGGCCTCGGGGTCGGGCAGCGGCGGCAGCGGCTCGTACTCCGCCTCGATCAGCTCCGCCGCGTCGCGGGCGCGATACGACGTGTCCGCCACCACCGCCGCCACCGCGTCGCCCACCGCGACCACGATACCCTCGGCGAGCAAGGGATGTGGGGGAACCTTCATGCTCGGGACGATGCGATTGGACGGCATGTGCCCGAGCTCGCGCACGTCCGCGCCCGTGACCACCGCGGCCACGCCGGGCGCGGCGGCCGCGCGCCTGGGGTCGAGGCGGACGAGGCGCGCGTGCGCGTGGGGGCTGCGGAGAAGGGCCACGTGGAGCAGCCCGGGGAGCACGAGGTCGTCGGTGTAGCGGCCCGCGCCCATGAGCAGCGCGCGATCCTCGCGCCGCCGCATGGCGCGGCCGATGTACGGTGCGCCCGCCTCAGGCCCCCCGGGAGTCACCGCGGCATGCTAGCATGGGCGCGTGTCACGACGGGGCAAGGTGATCCCCCTGCCGTTCACCCGCGAGGCGGCGCCCGCGCCGGCCGAGCGCGGGCTCGTGGCCGTCCGCCGCTGCCGGGATCAGGCGGAGGCGCTGGTGGTCCGCAGCGTGCTCGACAGCGAGGGTATCTCGTCGGTGCTGCGCGGGCACCTCGTGTCCTCGCTGCATCCCTTCAGCGTGGGCGAGCAGGGGGCGGTGACGGTGTTCGTGCACGAGTTCGACGCCCTCCGCGCCCGCGCCCTCCTTTCGCGTCGCCGCCGCTAGCCGAGCGCGATCCGGAAGAGGCGCGCCGCGTTCCGGGTGGTGGCCTCGCCCAGCGCCCCGGCGTCCACGCCCCGCAGGGCCGCCACGTGGGCGGCGGTGAGGGCCACGTAGGCGGGCTCGTTGCGCTTGCCCCGGTGCGGCGTGGGCGTGAGATAGGGGCAGTCCGTCTCCACGACCAAGCGGTCCTCGGGCACGAAGCGCGCCACGTCGGGCAGGGCGCGGGCATTCTTGTAGGTGACGGGCCCCGCCAGCGAGATCGTGAGCCCCAGGTCCAGGCAGCGGCGGGCCACCGGCACGTCGGAGGAGAAGCAGTGCATGACGCCGCCGAGCTCACCCACGCGCGCGTCCTCCAGGATGGCGAGGGCCTCCGGATGCGCGTCGCGGCAGTGGATGATCACGGGCTTCCCCACCCGGCGGGCCATGTCGAGCTGACGGCGGAAGACCCGCGCCTGCACGTCACGCGGTGAGAGGTCACGGAAGAAATCCAGCCCCATCTCTCCCAGGCCCACCACGCGCGTCGAGCGCGCGAGGCGCTCCATCTCGGCGAAGTCCTCCTCGGTGGCGTCACCCGCGTCGTGCGGGTGAATGCCCACCGAGGCCCAGACGTCGGCAACCCGCTCGGCCATGGCCACCGTCGCGCGATTGGATTCGCGATCGGTCCCGATGGTGACCATGCCGCGCAGCCCGGCGTCCCGCGCGCGCGCCAGCACCGCGTCGAGATCGTCGGCGAAATCCGGAAAATGCAGATGCGCGTGCGTGTCGAAGAGCGTCATGCGCCGATCATAGCCGATCGACGCGGAAGGCCGGCCACACCGAGGCCGCGTCGGGCGGCGCGCCCCACCGGGCGAGGAGCGCGCGCTCGAGCGGACGGGTGGCCGCCGCGATGGGCGCGGTGACGGCGTCCTCCATCGGCGCGAGGGCGTGGAATCGCGCGAGGTGCCAGAGCACGGCGCCGCGGGCGCCCACCCCGGGCGCCCACGGCCGGTCGGCGTCGAGCAGGGCGGGCGCCTGCCAGTGGAGGAGATCGAGCATGCGCCACGCCGCCACGCGGGCACGCGCCGCCGCGTAGTGCCGCGCGTCGCGCGCGACCGGGAAGCCTGCGGCGAGGCCGTCGCGATAGGCGGCGTCGGCCCGCGCGATGAGCTCCGGCGGGAACGGGCAGAAGAGCGTCCACAGGAGCGCGTCGTAGAGGGCGGGACGAACGCCCGCGTACTCGAAGTCCACGAGGCGCCATCCGTCGCCCGCGCGCAGGGTGTTGCTGGGCGCCATGTCCCCGTGGGTGACGGTCGTCCACGCGCCGGGCTCCTCCACGAAGTCGGCCAGGGCCTTCAGCGCCTCGTCCACGGGATCGGGCAGCCGCTCGCCCACCGAGCCGAGCCAGGTCTCCAGATCGGCCCGGCGCCGCCGCAGCCAGTGGGCCGCCTCCGACGCGGTGGGACGGGGACGCGCCGCGAGGGCGTCGCGCCGAGCGTCGAACTGGGCGGCGAGCGCGCGCGCGGCGACGTGCAGGCGCGCGGTCAGGCGCGCGACGTCGATCAGCGCATCGGCGGCCCCCTCCGGCGCGCCCGCGCCGGAGGCGTTCAGCACGTCCTCCAAGGTCGGTGCCCGGCCCAGGTCCTCCATGACGAAGCAGCGCGCCGCCAGGTCGCCCCCGAGGAAGCGCGGCGCGACGACGACGTCCGGCCGCGCCTCGGTGAGCAGGTCGAGCGCCGCCCACTCGTCCAGCCCGCGCGCCGGCTGGGCCTTCCAGCGCTTGACGATGACGGAGCCCGCGGCCCGCGCCGGCTCCGGCGGACGCACGCGCCAGACGTCGTTGCGCGTCCAGGACTTGAGCAGCGTGACGTGGGGATCGCCGCTCGACCCCTCGGCGAGCGCCCGCTCGATCGCGTCGCGAGCGGTCATCCCGGCAGCGGCTGGGCCTTCACCTTCACGATGCGAGGCCCGTCCATCTCGAGCACGGTCCAGAGGTAGCCGGCCGCGCGCAGGGTGGCGCCCGGCTGAGGCACGGTGGCCAGCCGATCGAGAATGAAGCCGGCCAGCGTCTGGTAGCGGGCGGACTCCTCCAGCGGGATCCCGCCCTGCTCACGCAGGTCGCGAACGCTCGCCGTCCCGTCGAAGCTGAAGGCGCCATCGGGGAGGCGGGTCGCGAAGGGCAAATGCGGGCCCTCGTACTCCTCGCGCACCTCGCCCACGATCTCCTCCAGCACGTCCTCGATGGTGATGAGCCCCACCACCGACCCGTACTCGTCCACGACGAGCGCGAGGCCGGTGTGGCGGCGCTGGAACTCGCGCAGCAGCGTGCCCACCGGCATGCCCTCGGGCACGTAGAGGGCCGGGCGCACGAGCCCCGCGACCGTCGGAGTCTCCCCTCGCGCCAGCACCGCGAAGAGATCCTTGATGGTGACGAAGCCGATGGGCTCGTCGATGGAGTCGCGAAAGATGGGCAGGCGGCTCCGCGAGTGCTCCGCCGCCGCCCGCATCGTCTCATCGGGCGGCCACGACACGTCCAGCCCACGGATGTTCGGACGGGGCGTCATGATGGCCCGCACCGGCGTGTCGGTGAAGGCGAAGATGCGGCGCACCAGCTCCGCCTCCTGGTGCTCGAAGACCCCTCGGTCCGCGCCCTCGCGCAGGAGGATCTTGATCTCTTCCTCCGAGACCGGCGCCGGGAGGGGCGCGTGGCGCTGGCCCAACAGGGCGAGCACGGCCCGGGTCGACAGCGTGAGCACGCGATTGGGGCCGGCGAGGAGCCGCGCGATCCCCTGCAGCACGGGCGCGACCACGCATGCGATACGCTCCGGATTCCGCAGCGCGAGGGCCTTGGGGGTGAGCTCGCCGATCACCAGCGACGCGAAGGTGACCGCGACGATCACGATGCCGAGGGCGAGCGGCTCCGCCCAGCGGGCGACGAGGGGCACGGGGAGCTCGGCCAGCCGCGGGGTGAGGGCCTCCACCGCGGTGGCGCCGCCCACCGCCGAGGCGAGCGTGCCCACCAGAGTGATCGCGATCTGGACGGTGGCCAGGAACGTCTCGGGCTGGGCCTTGAGATCCAGCGCCCGCTGCGCGCCCTTCACGCCCTCCCCGCGGAGCTGGACGAGTCGCGCGGCGCGGGCCGACACCACCGCGAGCTCGGACCCCGAGAAGAAGCCGTTGGCCACGATGGCCACGACGATGAGCACCAGCTCGACCCAGATCCCGTCCATGCCGCCTCCTCTACCCCACGATGCGAAAGCGCAGACGACCGATCAGTTGCCCGGATGCCGTGCGAACGTCCACCGCGTAGTCGCCGGCCAGCGGCATCCCCAGGTCCGTTTTCCGCGACCACGTGCGGAAGCCCTGGGCGCGCCCGCCCAGCACCGGCGAGAGATGCACGCGCGCGATGACGTGTCCATTCTTCCACCAGACGTGATGGATGGGCTCCCGCAGGCCCGCCGGCGCGTGCACCGCGGTATAGGCGGCGAGCCCGCCGCCCCACTCCGCCACCGTGGCCGCGGGCACCGAGGCCGCGATGGGCTCCACCGGGACGAGGGCCTGCACGTCGCGCGCGGCCTGCTTGGCGGCGAGGAACAGGGGCGCGGGCGGCACCGCCACGCGGCCGAACCACACCGCGACAGTCAGGGCCACGGAGACGGCCGCGGCCAGCGCCACCGCGCGCGGCCATCCGACCTGGCCTCGGAGGCGAAACGCCGGGGCCATCGAGAGTCCGGCGAGAATCGCGCTCCCCAGGAGCGCCGCGCCGGGTCGCACGCCCACCAGCGGCAGGGCCACGTTGAGCGCGGCCAGGATGGAGAAGCCGAGAAACGTGTGCCGGACCCAGCGGAAGGCGCGCGCGAGCCCGCCGTAGAGGGGATCCACCGCCGTCACCAGCGCGCCCGCGGCGACGCCCCCGAGGAAGAGCGCATTGGGCGAATCGAGCGTCGCCGAGGCCCAGTAGGCGGGAAGGACGAAGAGGAGGAGGTTGTGGTAGAGGGTCTGGATCGTGTACTCGGCGGCGCCCACCACGAACCCGCGCCCGCGCTCCTCCAGCGGAGCGCGCGCTTCCGCCAGCACCGCGAAGACGAGCCAGAGCAGCAGCAAGTACCCCACGATCCAGGCCACGTGCGGGAGCCCCCGCCGGAACACGAACAGGGTGGCCAGTCCCAGCGCCAGCGAGGCGATGGAGATGCCCCACCGCCGCACCCACGTCACCCCCGCGCCCGCCAGTAGAAGAGGAACAGCGCGATGGGGAACGCGCTCTGGCCCACCGACAGCGCGCAATCCACGAGCACCCGGAAGACGAAGTGGTTGAGCGCGGGCGCGGCGCGCAGAGCGAGGCCGAGCGACATCACCAGCGCGATCAGGATGACGAAGATCAGGACGAGCGTGCCGAAGATGGCGCGGCGATTGCCCAGGGTGAGCGCGGCGGCGCGGCTCCACGCGGTGCGCACGTTGCCCTGCTCGAGCACGACCACCGAGTCCACCACCGCGACGCGCACGAGGAGCACGGTGGCCGCCACGCCGAAGGCGATGCCGATCGCGCCGCCGAGCGCCCGCCCGCTCCCGGGCGCGGCCCCGAGCGCGAGGGCGAGGCCGATAGGCAGCGCCAGCGCGGTGTAGATGACGAAGCGCACGAGGACGAGCCGCGGCCAGGCGCGCAGCCCCTCGAGCAGCATCTCCGCGTAGGGCGCGGGCAGGCCGGCCTTGATGCGGGCCATCGCGGAGATGACGGCGGCCACCACGAGGGGATCGAAGCACGCCTGCAGCAGGAAGGCCAGGCGCAGCGACTGGAAGGAGGGATCGCCCTGGGGCCCGAAGAACTCGAGGTAGTTCAGGGCCACGTGGCCGGGCAGCCACACCGTCAGCACGAGCAGGGTGAGGAGGTGGAGATGGCCGGCGAGGAGACGGAACGTCTCGCCGAGCACGCCCGGCACTACTTGACCTTGGCGCCCGGCGGGAGATCCCGATCCAGCGCGATCAAGCCGAGGGATTCCCCCGACGATCCCGCGAGGACCATGCCATTGGACTCGATGCCCATGAGGGTGGCGGGCTCGAGGTTGGCCACCACCACAATCTTGCGGCCTATCAACGCATCAGGCGAATAGTGCTCGGCGATGCCCGCCACCAGGGTGCGGGTGTCTTCGCCCACCTTCACCGTGAGCTTGAGGAGCTTCTTCGACTTGGCGACCTTCTCGGCGGCGAGCACCTCGGCCACGCGGAGGTCCACCTTCTGGAAGTCGGCGAGCGAGATCTTCCCCTCGGCCTTCGCGTCCGCTTTCGGGGCGGACGCGGCCGGCGTCTTGGCATCCGCCGCCTTGGTGTCCACCCTTGGAAAGAGGCCGCTCACCTTCTCGACCCTCGTGCCGGCCGGCAGCCGATTCCAGAAGGGATACTGGGGCAGCGTCCGGGAGGCGCCGATTCCGGCGCAGATCTTGTCCGCGGCCTCGGGCAGGAACGGAAGCAGATACGTGCCGATGACGTTCAGGACCTGGCCCAGGGTATTCAGCACCGCGTCCAGCTCGGCGCGCTTGCCGGGATCCTTGGCCAGGGCCCACGGCTGCTTCGCGTCGATGTATCGATTCGCCCGGCCGATCAGGCTCCAGATGCTCTCCAGCGCGCGATAGAACGCGAAGTCTTCCATGGATTCGGAAACAATCTTGTGGACATGCTCGAACGAATCGTCAATTTCCTCCGGCCGAGTCTGGGTCGACGGAAACGGCGGGATGACGCCACTCCCGAAATTTACCATCACGGTGGTGGCGCGACTCACCAGGTTGCCGAGATCGTTGGCGAGGTCGGCGTTGAGCCGGCCCACCACCGCCTCCTCGCTGAAGTCGGCGTCGAGGCCGAAGTGCATCTCGCGCAGCACGAAGTAGCGGATGACCTCGCTCCCGTACTTCTGGGAGAGCGTCCACGCCCCCACCACGTTGCCAAGGGACTTTGACATCTTGCGCCCCTCGACCGACCAGTAGCCGTGCACGCGCAGGCCCTTGTAGAGGGGAAGGTCCGCCGCCCAGAGCATGGTGGGCCAGTACACGCCGTGGGCCTTCACGATGTCCTTGCCGATGAGATGAATGGCGTGCGGCCAGAACGTCTTGTACCTCTCGTCGTCGGGGTAGCCCAGGGCGGAGACGTAGTTGATGAGGGCATCGAACCAGACGTAGGTCACGTGCTGGTCGTCGAAGGGCAGCGGGATGCCCCACGCCAGGCGCGCCTTGGGCCGGCTGATGGACAGGTCTTGCAGGGGCTCGCGCAGGAAGCCCAGCACTTCGTTGCGGTAGCGCTCCGGCTGGATGAACTCCGGATGCTCCTCGAGATGCTTGACCAGGCGCGCCTGGTACTTCGACATCCGGAAGAGGTAGTTGTCCTCCTTGATGAAGGTGAGGGGGATCTGGTGATCGGGACAGCGCCCGTCCACGATCTCCTTCTCGGTGTAGAAGCGCTCGCAGCCGAAGCAGTACTGGCCGGAGTACTCCCCGAGATAGATCTCCCCCTTGTCCCAGAGCCGCTGCAAGATCTGCTGCACGACCTTCTCGTGCCGCGGCTCGGTCGTCCGGATAAAGTCGTCGTTGGTGATGCCGAGCCGCCGCCACTCCTCCTTGTAGAGGGCGGCGATGCGGTCCACGAAGGCCTGGGGCGAGATCCCCTCCTTCTCGGCCACCTGGGCCATCTTGTCCCCGTGCTCGTCGGTGCCGGTGAGGAACCACACCCGGTCGCCACGCAGCCGGCGATACCGGCACATCGCGTCCGCCATCATGGTGGTGCCCGCGCTGCCCAGATGGGGGGCGGCATTCGGGTAGTAAATGGGCGTCGTGAGATAGAAGACGTTGTCGCTCATGCGCGGGAGCCGCCGCTCACTCCGGCTTGATGTGCGGCCGGCCCTCCCAGGTCACCTGCTCCAGCGGCACCTCGGCCTCGGTGCCGTCCTGGAAGCCCACCACCACCGTCTGCTTCAACACGCGCAGCGACTTGATCCGCCCCGTCATACAGCCGGAGCCACCGCACTCCGCCTGGCACGGCGTCCCCACCTTGGGGAGGCGCTTGCGCAGCTCCTCGTAGGTGGAGAACTCGTACAGCAGGCAGCACTTGAGCCGGCCGCAGTTGCCGAGGAGCCGGCTGTCGGTCAGCGGCATGTCCTGGCCCTTGGCCATCTTCACGGAGATGGGGTCGAACTTCCTGAGATGGGACGAGCAGCAGAGCTGCCGGCCGCAGGGGCCGATGCCGTCCATCAGCTTGGTGGTGTCACGCGCCCCGATCTGCTTCATCTCGATGCGGGCGTGGAACTCGTGGGCGAGGTCACGCACGAGGTCGCGGAAGTCCACGCGCTCCTCGGAATTGAACGCCACGGTGACGCGCCGGACGCCCGACTCCATGGCCACGTCCACGATCTTGATGCGCAGGCCGCGATGGTGAGCCAGGCGCTGGCAGGTCTCGATGCCGCGCAGCTCGCGCTGGCGACGGCTCTTCCACTCCTCGCCCTCCTCACGGCTGGCCCGCCGGACGACACGGCGATAGAGGCGGTCCTTCTTGAACTCGGGCAGCGGGCGGCGCGGACGCCGGACCTCACCCACCGCGGTGCCGCCGCCGGTCTCCACCACGCAGAAGTCGCCCACGTGGAGGTCGGTGTCCGTGGTCAGGTAGTCCTCGGCCATGACCGGCTCGCGGAGCCGGATACCGATCAGGTACTGCTCGGCGCCCTCCGCGGGCGCTGGGGCCTCGATCTCGTCCATGCCTCTATTCTACGCGGCCCGACCCGCCAGGCGGCTCAAGAGGACCTCCACGCTCAGGCGGGGGGAGACGTTGCCGATCATGGCCTCCCAGGCCTCGCGGCAGGCCCGGAGGCCGCTCACGATCGTGTCCAGCGGCAAGGCGGCGGCGCGTTCCCGCGCGATTCCGGCGCGGTCGGCGAACACGAGGGGGGCGCCGGGATGCGCGTGGGCCGCGAGCAGGTCGCGATACCAGAGCCAGCACGTCTCCACCACCATCTCGGCCGCCTCACGGTCGCGCCCCAGCGCCTCCCCGGCGGCGAGCACGGCCGAGCCGCCCTCCTTCTCCAGCCGGTCGAGCAGCGCCAGCGTGGCGTCGCGCCCGGCGCTCCGCCCCTCCGGCAGCAGCGCGAGCGCGCCTTCCGGCGTCGCGGGCAGGAAGCGCACGATCTGGCACCGCGAGAGCACAGTGGGAGGCAGCGCGCGCGGGCGCGCGAGGATCAGGATGATGACGGTGGCCGCGGGGGGCTCCTCGAGCGTTTTCAAGAAGACCTGGGGCGTGGCCAGCGTCATGGTGTCCGCACCGTCCACGATGAAGACCTTCACCGTGGCTTCCATGGGCCGCAGCGCGGCCCGCCGCTCCAGCTCACGGATGCTGTCCACGCGCACCGCCAGGGCGCCCTTGGGATTGGACTCGGGCGGCGTGGGCTCGATGAGGTGGACATCAGGATGCGCGCCCCGCGCGACACGCTCCGCCGCGCCGCGTGCGCCCCCATGGCGGTGGTCGCGCCCCACCAGGGCCGCCGCGAAGGCCTGCGCGGCGGCCTTGCGGCCGGAGCCGGCGGGCCCCACGAAGGCGTAGGCGTGGGCCACGTGCCCGGTCGACAGCGCGTGGCGGAGCAGCTCCACCGCCTGCGGCTGGTGCCGGAGGGCGGCGAAGTGGTCGGTGGGCTCAGGCGCCACCGAGCCCCTCCCGCCGGTCGAGAAACTCGTCCACCGCGCGCCCGACCTCGGCGTGGAGGGCCTCGGGCTCGCGGGCCGCGTCGAACACCAGCACCCGCCGCTTGTCGCCGCGGGCGATGTCGAGATAGCCGTCGCGCACCCGACGATGGAACGCGACGTCCATGCGCTCGAAGGCGTCCAGAGGCCGCCCCGCAATACGGCGCATTCCCATGAGTGGATCGAGATCCAGGAGCAGGGTGAGATCGGGCAGCAACCCGCCGGTGGCGAGCGCGTTCAGCTCACGGAGGGTCTGGGGCTCCACCCCCTGGCCATAGCCCTGATAGGCGAGCGTGGCGTCGGTGTAGCGGTCGGAGATCACCACCGCGCCGCGCCCCAGCGCGGGGCGAATCACCTGGGCGACGTGCTCCTGCCGGGCGGCGAGGAAGAGAAAGGCCTGCGTGAGGGGCGTGGGCCGGGGGGCGAGCTCGAACAGCGCGCGCACCGCCAGGCCCAGCGCGGTGCCGTCGGGCTCGCTGGTCTCCACGACCTCGAGGCCGCGGCCGCGCAGACGCCCGGCGAGGAGGCGGCACTGCGTGCTCTTCCCCGAGCCTTCCACGCCTTCCACGGTGACGAGCGCGCCGCGCATGGCGTCACTCTAGCACAAGGAATTTCAGAGGTTACGCAGGACCTTCTGGCTCATCTCGTGGAGCGCGCGCATGGTGAAGGGCTTGGCCAGCCAGGGCACTTTGGCGGAGAGGAGGAAGTTGTCGTTGCCGGCGTCCAGCGCGCTCCCGGTGACGAACATGATGCGCGCCAGCATGTGAGGGTATTGCGTCTCCAGCTCGCGGTAGAGGCCCCGCCCGTCCAGGACGGGCATGCGAAGATCGCTCACGATGAGGTCGTAGTCGCCGGCGGCGAGCTTGTCCAGGGCGGCGCGCCCCGTATTGACGGCCTCGACGTCGTGGCCGTCGCCCCGCAGCATGTCGCACAGGAGCCCGGCGATGATGCGCTCATCCTCGACGACGAGGATGCGCTTGCCGCGTATCGTGTCGTCGCTCGTCACGGATCAGAGGCCGTGGAGCGGGAAGATCTGCTCGTGGACGGCCCGCACCTGGCGGGTCGCGTACTCCTCCGCCCAGCGCCGCGTCTCGGGCTCGATCACGGCGGGGGGATCCGAGAGCGTCAGGGTCTCGAGGCCGAGGGCCTGCATGTCGCGATGCACCGCCCGGGGCAGCGGGTCCGGCAGCGTCGTGTCGTTGAGAACCGCCCAGGCCCCCGTCCACGCGCGCGCCACGTTGACGATGTCGTAGCCGCCGCCGCCCAGCGCGACGATGCGAGGGGCGAACTCGAGGAGCCGGCGCACCGAGCGGAGAAAGCCCTGCACGCTCAGCGCCAGATGCGTGAGGGGATCGGTGCGGTGGGAGTCGATGCCGAGCTGGAGCACCAGCGCGTCGGGGGCGAAGCGGGTCAGGAGCGGCGGCACCACCGCTTCGAACGCCCGCTCGTACACCGCGTCGTCGGTGAAGGGCTGGAGCGGGAGGTTCACCGAGTAGCCGGTGCCCGCCCCCTCGCCGATCTCCTCGACGAAGCCCGTGCCGGGAAACAGGCGATCCCCCCGCTCGTGGGTGGAGATGGTGAGGACGGCCGGGTCGTCGTAGAAGGCGAACTGCACGCCGTCGCCGTGATGGGCGTCGATGTCCACGTAGGCGACCCTGAAGTCGCGCTTGCGGAGCGTCATGATCGCGAGCACGGCATCGTTGACGTAGCAGAACCCCGAGGCGCGATCGGGCATGGCGTGGTGGAGCCCGCCCGCGAAGTGGAACGCGCGGTCGACCTCGCCCTCCGCCACCAGCGCGGCGGCGCGGATCGAGCCGCCGCCCGCGAGCTGCGCCGCTTCCCAGAGACCGGGGAAGATGGGATTGTCGCCGGGGCCGAGCCCGTAGCGGGCGGCATGCGGCACCCAGTCGCCGGCGCTGACGGCCCTGAGGATGTCGACGTAGTCGGGGGTGTGGAAGCGCGTGATGGCCTCGACGCTGGCGGGCTCGGGCGACATCACCTTGGCGCCCGGCAGCGCGGTGAGCCCGTAGGCTTCCATGAGCTTCCAGGTGAGGCCGAGCCGCTCCATGCGCAGGGGATGCTCGGGGCCGTAGTCGAAGCGGCGCCAGTCGTCCGAGTGCACGACGACCGTTCTCACCTGCGCCTCCAACTCCCATTTGCGCTCGTCTCGCGCCGGAGGCCGTCGCTCATCTCGCCCTCCAGTGCCCCGACTTGCCCCCCGATTTCTCGATGAGCCGGAGATTGGTGATGGTGACGCCGCGATCCACCGCCTTCACCATGTCGTAGACGGTGAGGCTCGCCACCGCGGCGGCGGTGAGCGCCTCCATCTCGACCCCGGTCTTGTCCACCGTGCGCACGCGCGCCTCCACCGTGATGGTCGAGGCCCGGGAGTCCAGCGCGAACGCGACCTCCGCGCCGGTGATTCGCAACGGATGGCAGAGCGGAATGAGGTCGGGAGTGCGCTTGGCCGCCATGATGCCGGCGGTGCGCGCCACGCCGAGCACGTCGCCTTTGGCCATCTGGCCGGCGCGTACCGCCGCCAGCGTGGCCGCCTTCACCTTCAGGGTGGCGCGGGCGACCGCCTCACGGGACGTCTCGGCCTTGGCCGAGACATCCACCATTCGGGCATCCCCCGCGGGGGTGAGATGGGAGAGACCGCGGAAGCCCGCGCTCCCCCGGGAGGACCCCATGGGCCGAAGCGCTAGGGCGCGATCAGGCGTGCGCGGAGGCGCGGTACCGCCGAACCATCGCCTCCATGCGATCCTTGGCGATCAGCTTGAGCTTCTTGAGCTCGCTGACTCGCCAGTGCTGATCCGCCGAGAGGAAGCCGACCCCGTTCAGCGTGGTCAGCTCGTCCTCGTACTTCTTGTGCTCCTCGCGGAGCCTGCGGAATTCGTCATTGTCGGCGGACAGCCGCTCGATCAACGGTTCCGTCTCAGGCATTGGTACCTCCCTGGCAGGGCTTGCGGCGTGGGCGACAGGAGCGGCGGGGAGCGGAGGGTGCGTCGGTGCCTCGGACTTCAATTCTTCGGTCACACCCATCGGGCCTCCCTCTGCCTCGCTGCTTCCTTGCGGGCCGAGTAACGGCGGGCCGGCTTTCTACCTCGGCTTATACCCCTCCGCGCGTGGCGGTGTCAAGGCTCGCCGCGGCGGCTTCGGCGCCTCCTCCGGGACGCAACAGATGGAGCGCCGTCGCCTTGAATTGCGCGGAGATCGACGCCCCCTCGGCGAGCCGTAAGGACTCTGCGGAGCGATGCGTCACCAGCGCGGCGAGGAGGAAGCCGCAGTCGACGCTCACGCGCAGATGGGGGCCGCTGGGGACGATGCGGACCACCTTCCCGGTCAGCTGGTTGCGCGCACTGGAGGCGCGGTCGGTGGGCTCTGGGGCGAGCAGGGTGACATCCTCGGGGCGGAGGCAGACGCGCACCCTTTCGCCGGGCCGGGCCGGCTGCGCCACCTCGATGATGCGGCCGCCGACCTGGACCAGGGCGATCTCGCCGTCGTACTCGACCACGTGGCACTCGAGGATGGTCTCCACCCCCACGAAGCGGGCCACCGCCTCCGACACCGGCGCGCGAAACACCTGGGCCGGCGTGTCCGCCTGGAGAACGCGCCCACCCATCATCACCGCCACGCGATCCCCCAGGGCCAGGGCCTCGCCCCGGTCGTGGGTGACGAGCACGGTGGTGACACGGTCGGTCCGCAGGATGGCGCCGAGATCGTCGATGAGCGCCTCGCGCGAGGGCTGGTCCAGGGCCGAGAAGGGCTCGTCCAGGAGCAGCAGCTCGGGCTCCAGCACCAGGGCACGCGCCAGGGCCACGCGCTGGGCCTCGCCGCCGGAGAGCGTGCGGGCCTGGCGCGAGCCCAGGGCCCCTACCCCCAGGCGCGCCAGCCAGCGCTCGACGCGCGGCGCGGCATCCGCCGCCGACACGCCGCGAAATGACAGCCCCATGGCCACGTTCTCCGCCACCGTGGTATCCGCGAGCAGCGGCTCCTGGAACGCGCTCGCCATGCGGCGGCGGACGGCGAGCGCGTCGCCCGCGCCCACCCGCTCGCCCCGAAAGCGCACCGCGCCTCCGGCCGGCCCCTCGAGCAGGCCGATCACGCGCAGCAGCGTGGACTTGCCCGCGCCGTTGGGGCCGATGACCGCGAGGATCTCGCCGCCGCGCACGGTGAGGGCGGGCACGTCGAGCACCACGCGACCGGCGTGGGCCACGCGCACCTGGGACAGCTCGACGACGGGAAGCGCGGGCGGTGAACTCATGCCGACGGGAGCACGTGGATCGAGCCGCGATGGATGGAGAACTCCCAGCGCCGGTCGCGCTCGATCTCCAGGATCTCGTAGACGAGGCGTGGCACCTCCACCTCGATGTCGAAGTCGCCCTGGGCGGGGTCGCCGGGCTCGTCCAGGCGCAGGTAGAGCGTCCACGTGGTGCCGAAGTCCGCCTCGCGCACGATGCGACCCCGCATGATGTTCATGTGGTGGGGATCGGCGAGCCCGCGGTCCTTTCGGATCAGGCGCACGTATTCCGGCCGGATGAAGAAGCCCAGCGGGCTGTCCGGCGGGGGGAGATATGAGCGCATGGGCGAGTTCACCGCCTCGAGCGTCTGCCCGCGCCAGCGGAACTGGATGCGGTCGGGCGAGGCCTTGAGCACGGTGCCCTGGAGGATGTTGGTGAGCCCCATCACCCGCGCCACGCCCTGGGAGGCGGGCTGCCAGAGCAGCTCGGCCTTGGGCGCGGCCTGGATCACCCGGCCCTCCTCGTAGACCACGATGCGATCACCCAGGCGATAGGCCTCGGTGAAGTCGTGCGTGACCACCACCGCCGCGGTGCCCCAGTCCGCGAGGATGCCCCGCAGCTCGTCGCGCAGCGCCCGGCGCAGCGGCAGATCGAGAGCCGACAAGGGCTCGTCGAGGAGAAGCATCGCGGGATCCGGAGCGAGGGCGCGGCCGAGCGCCACGCGTTGCCGCTGTCCGCCGGAGAGCTCGCCGGGGTAGCGCTCGGCGAGGCCGGCCATGCCGAGCCGCCCCAGCACCTCGGCCACGCGGCGCTGGCGCTCCTCGCGCGGGCGATCGCGCAGCCCGAAGCCCACGTTGCCGGCGACGGTGAGATGCGGGAAGAGCGCGTAGCCCTGGAAGACATAGCCCACGCGGCGCTGCTGCGGCGGCAGGTCCACGCCGGCGTCGGCGTCGAAGAGCACGCGTCCGTTCACCACGACACGTCCGGCGTCCGGGCGGATGAGCCCGGCGAGGCACTGGAGCGTGAGTGACTTGCCGGCGCCCGACGGGCCGAACAGCACCGCCACGCCGTCCCCCGCCCTCCACTCGACGTCCAGGGAGAAGCCCGGCAGGGTCTTCCGCAGCCGCACCTCGAGCCGCGCGCTCATATCGCGCGCGGCCCCAGCCGGCCCGCCACGACCAGCACCACGCAGGACAGCGCGGTGAGGAGGGCGACCAGCAGCAACGCCTCGCCGCGCTCGCCCGTCTGCACCGCGGTGTAGATGGCCAGCGGCGCGGTGGCCGTCTTGCCGGGGATGTTGCCGGCCAGCATGAGGGTGGCGCCGAACTCGCCGAGGGCGCGCGCGAACGCCAGCACGAGGCCGGCGACCACGCCGTTTCGCGCCAGCGGCAGCGTCACTTCGAGGGCGGTGCGCCACTCGGAGCGGCCCAGCGTCCACGCCGCTCGCTCCAGATCGCGGTCCACGGATTCGATGGCGGCGCGCGCGGTGCGCACGAGCAGCGGCAGCGCCATCACGGTGGCGGCGACGACCGCCGCGTACCACGTGAACGTGATCGACCAGCCGGTGGCCTGATAGAGCGGGCCGCCCACCCAACCCCGCCGGCCCAGGAGCACGATCAGGTAGTAGCCGGTGACGGTGGGGGGGAGCACCAGCGGGAGCGTCACGACGAGATCCAGGACGCCCTTGCCCCAGAAACGCCGGCGCGCGAGCACGTACGCGATGGGAATGCCGACGAGGGCGTTCAGCACGGTCGCCGCCACCGCGACCTGCACGGAGAGCGTGATGGCGGAAACGATCTCCGGGCTCATGGGCCCCCTAGTATGCCACCGGGCGGGCCAGCGACGGCACGCGGCCCTCCGCGCATGGGACGTCAGCCGCGGCGGCGCTGCTGTATGGAGGTGAGCGCCCAGTTCACCAGGAAGGTGATGGCGAGGAGGATGACGGAGAGCGCGATGGCGATGTCGAAGTTGCCCTTGCCCGTCTCGAGCACGGTGGCGGTGGTGAGGACGCGGGTCTCCCCCTTGATGTTGCCGCCCACCATCATGGAGGCGCCCACCTCCGAGATCACCCCGCCGAAGCCCGCCATGAGGGCGGCGAGCATGGGCAGCCGCGCCTCCTTGACCAGCACCCAGGTGAGCTGCATCCGCGAGGCGCCGAGGGCGATGATCTGCTGGCGGAAGCGATGCGGGATCTGCTGCACCGCGGCCAGGGTGAGGCCGGTGACGATGGGCGCCGCGATCACGAGCTGGGCCAGCACCATGGCGCTGGGCGTGTAGAGCAGCTCGAAGGCGCCGAGGGCGCCGTTGCGCCAGAGAAGGATGGTGACGAAGAGGCCCACCACCACGGGCGGCAGGCCCATGCCCGTGTTCACCAGGCTCACCACCAGGGCGCGGCCGGGGAAGCGCGTGAGGGCCAGGGCGGTGCCGGCGGGGATGCCCAGGACGAGCGAGAGCAGGGTGGCGGTGCCGGAGATCTGGAGCGACAGCCAGGTGATGCGCCAGACCTCGGGATCACCGCTCAGGAGGAGGCGCAGCGCCTCCAGCACCCCATCGACGATGAGCCCCATGCGGCGGCGCGGCGGCGGGGACTAGAAGTCCTCGTCCTTCTTGCCCGCGATGGGCACGAACAGCGGCTGGCCGAACTTGTCCACGCCGAAGGTCTTGATGATGGCCTGCACCTCGGGCGTGAGCATGAAGTCGGCGAACGCCTTCCCGCCGGCCGCGTTCACGCGGGGGCCGTTGGCGGGGTTCACCTCCATCACGGAGTAGATGTTCAGCAGCGGCCGGTCCTTCTCGACCAGGATGGGCAGGCCGATCCGCTTCTGGAACGCGAGCCAAGTGCCCCGGTCGGCGATGGTGTAGGCCCTGCGGTCATTGGCGATGCCGAGGGTCTGACCCATCCCCTGCCCCGACTCGACGTACCAGGGGCGCTTGGGCTCCACGCCGGCCTGCTTCCAGAGGCCCAGCTCCAGCGTGTGGGTGCCGGACTTGTCGCCGCGGGAGACGAAGCGGGCCTCGGCGGCGGCGATGCGCTTGAGCGCCTCCACCGCCTTCGGCAGGCCCTTGATCCTCGCGGGGTCGTCCTCCGGCCCGATGATGACGAAGTCGTTGTACATGACGAGGCGGCGGTTCTGCATCTTGCCTTCGTCCACGTACTTCTTCTCCACTGAAGGGGCGTGGGCCAGCGTCACGTCGGCCTCGCCGCGGGCGGCCAGGGCCAGGGCCTGGCCGGTGCCCACCGAGATGGTCTTCACGCTCATCCCGGACTTCCTCTCGAACATGGGCACGAGCACGTCGAGGAGCCCGGAGTCCTGCGTGCTCGTCGTGGTGGACAGGATGACGATCGAGGACTGCGCGAGGGCCGGGGCGGCCAGCGCGAGGAAGGTGGCCAGTACCGCCGCGATCAGTCGAATGGTGGTCAAGGATGCCTCCGCGAGCAGCATATGATGCTCCCAGGAGCATAGCACAGCGCGCCCCCGGGAGACGCCTCAGCGCGGAGGACCGGCGGGATCCAGCTCCACGACGAGACCGTCACCCCAGCCGTACTTCTTCTCGGAGCGGGCGCGGATCTCGCGGGCCAGGGCGGGCTCCTTCCGGGCGTCCACCACGCGCGCCTTGGCGGGGAAATGCGCGTCGTCCACCCGGACCTGCACGTGGGAGTTGGCGCGGATGTTCTGCACCCACTGCGCCTTCTCGCGGTGCTCGGCCACGAGGTAGTAGCGGCCCTCGAAGCGGGTGAACCAGATCTCGATCTCGCGCGGCTGGCCGGTCTTGCGCCCCCGCGTGGTGAGATAGAGGTACTTGGGCTCGGTCACACCGGGGGCGCCCCTCCTCAGGGCGTGAGGACGCGGCCGGCGGGGACGGCGTTGAAGCGCGGGCCGTCCACGACCACCTCGCCGTTCACGATGACGTAGGGAATGCCCGTGGAATGGCGGTGCGGGTTGGGGAACGTGGCCTCGTCCTGCACGGTGGCGGGATCGAAGAGGGCCAGGTCCGCCGCGTAGCCCGGTCGCACGAGGCCGCGGTTCTTCAGCCTCAGCTTGGCCGCGGGCATGCCCGTCATCTTCTGCACCGCGGTCTCCCACGAGAAGAGCCGCCGCTCGCGCACGAAGCGGCCGAGCACCCGCGGGAAGGTTCCATAGCTCCGCGGGTGCGGCATGCCCCGATGCGGCCCCGGCCCCGCGTGGAGGGACAGGGAATCCGAGCCGATCATGGAGTGGGCATACGCCGTGGCGTTGGCCACGTTCTCCTCGCTCTGGGAGAACGACACCATGGCCACGGTGGCGCGCTCGGAGAGCACGAGATCCATCATCGCGTGGGCGGGCTCGCGGCCCGTGCGTCGCGCCAGCTCGGCGAGCGTCATGCCCTCCAGCTCGCGCTTGGAGCAGGTGGCGATCATGATCTCGTCGAAGCCGGTCGAGCCCGAGGCCGACCCCCAGCGCTCGCCGCCCACCAGGCAGTCCTTGATGGCGCGCTCGCGCGCTTTGGGGTCGGCGAGGCGCTCGAGGAGCTTGGCGATGCCGCCGTCCTGCATCCACCCGGGGAGCAGGCTGTCCATCTTGGTGCTGCCGGCCGGGTACGGATACACATCGCCGGTGACGTCCACGCCGCGCGCCCGGGCGGTGTCGAACATGCGGAGGGCGCGGTCCATCTTGCCCCAGTTCTCGCGCCCCGCCGCCTTCACGTGCGCCACCTGCACGGGCACGCCCGCGGTCTCGCCGATGCGGATGGCCTCCTCGAGGGCCGTCTCGAGCGTCCCGGCTTCGCCCCGGATGTGGGAGAAGTAGAGCCCGCGCTTCTTCGCCACCGCCTTCGCGAGCGCGACCAGCTCGTCCGTGTCGCTGAACACGCTGGGGGCGTAGACGAGCCCGGTGGAGTAGCCGAAGGCCCCGGCCTCCATGCCCTCGTCGAGCAGCCGCTCCATCTGCTTCTGCTCGTCGGGCGTGACCGGCCGGGCCTCCGCTCCCGCGGTGGCGAGGCGCAGGGCGCCGTGCCCCACGAACTGGGCCACGTTCACCGACAGGCCCAGCCCCCGCACGTGGTCGAGGTACTGGGCGAACGTCTGCCAGGTGGCGGGCGGCTTGTCACCGATGCCGCCGATCCAGTCGCGCACCATCTCGGCGCGGCCGGGGGCGATGGGCGCGGGCGAGAAACCGCACATGCCCACCACCTCGGTGGTGACGCCCTGGCGCACCTTGGACTCCGCCGAGGGACAGGTGTGATAGACGAGATCCGAGTGCGAGTGGATGTCGATGAAGCCCGGCGCGACCATCAGGCCGCGCGCGTCGATTGTTCGTGCGGGTTCGCCCTTGAGATCGGGCCCGATGGCGGCGATGCGGTCGCCCTCCAGCGCCACGTCGGCCACGACGCCGGGCGCGCCGCTGCCGTCGACCACCGTGCCGCCCTTGATGAGGAGCGACCAGGCCATCGCTACTGCGCGACCTCGACGATCTTCACCGTCTTCATCTTGTCCCCGACCTTCACCTTGTCCACCACCTCCATGCCCTTGGTGACGATGCCGAACACGGTGTACTGGCCGTCGAGGAAGTTGGCGGGGGCGAGGCAGATGTAGAACTGGCTGCCCGCGGAGTTGGGATCCTGGGTCCGGGCCATGGCCACCGCCCCGCGCACGTGCTTCTGCTTGTTGAACTCCGCGGGGATCGTGTAGCCGGGGCCGCCGGTGCCGTTGCCCTTGGGATCGCCGCCCTGGATCACGAAGCCTTCCTCACGGCGATGGAAGGTGACGCCGTTGTAGAAACCCTTGTTGGCGAGCTTGACGAAGTTCTCCACCGTCTTCGGCGCGTCGTTTGGATAGAACTCGATGACGATGTCGCCGCCCTTCTCCATCGTGATCACGGCGGTCTGCTTCACGGGCTTCTTTCCTTTCGTCGGTTCGGCGGGTTTGGCGTCGGGCTTGGCGGGCGCGGCGGGATCGGCGGGCTTGGGCGCCTGCGCGAGAGCGGGCGTGCACGTCCCCGCCAGCGCCGCCGCGAGCAACAGCGCACATGCCGTCGTCACGAGGGTGTTCAATCGCACGAAAGGCCTCCTGTTCAGCGGTGTGGGCATCGGGACGGGTCATTATGCCCCCGTGACCCGAGCATTGCCACTGTCTGCCGCAGCGCGGCATCCGCGCCCAGCCATGCTACAGTGATGAGGTGACTGAGCAGCGGCCGGACATCCGTAACGTCGCCATCATCGCGCACGTCGACCACGGGAAGACCACCCTCGTGGACGCCATGCTCTGGCAGTCGGGCATCTTCCGAGCCAACGAGCACGTGGCCGAGCGGGTCATGGACTCCATCGACCTCGAGCGCGAGAAGGGCATCACGATCATGGCGAAGAACACGTCCATCCACTACAAGGACGTGAAGATCAACATCGTGGACACCCCCGGCCACGCCGACTTCGGGGGCGAGGTGGAGCGGACGCTCACCCTCGTGGACGGAGTGCTGCTCCTCGTGGACGCCGCCGAGGGGCCCCTGCCCCAGACGCGCTTCGTGCTGAAGAAGGCGCTCGAGGCCCAGCTCACCCCGGTGGTGGTCATCAACAAGATCGACCGCCAGGACGCGCGCGCCCCCCAGGTGCTGGACGAGGTCTACGACCTCTTCATCGACCTCGACGCCACCGAGGATCAGCTCGACTTCCCCGTGCTCTACACCGACGCCCGCAAGGGCATCGCCAAGCGCTCGCTGGAGGAAGAGGGAAAGACCCTCGCGCCCCTCTTCGAGACGCTGGTGGCCACCATTCCCCCGCCGCGCTTCGATCCCGAGATGGGGCTACAGCTCCGGGCGACGTCCCTCGACTGGGACGACTACGTGGGGCGCCTCGTCATCGGCCGCATCGTCAACGGTCGCATCCGACCGGCGGATCGCGTGGCCGTGGTCCACCGCGACGGCAGCGTCGAGCCGGGCAAGGTGACCGTGCTCTACGGCTACGAGGGCCTCAAGCGCGTGGAGATCCCCGAGGCCTCCGCGGGCGAGCTGGTGGCGGTGGCCGGGATCGAGGCGGTCGAGATCGGCGAGACCATCGCCGACATCGAGAAGCCGGTGGCGCTCCCCGTCATGCACATCGACGAGCCCACCGTGTCGATGCTGTACTCCTCCAACATCTCGCCGTTCTCGGGCAAGGAGGGGCGCTTCGTCACCTCCACCCAGCTTCGCGAGCGGCTGTGGAAGGAGCGGCGCACCAACGTCGCCATCCGCGTCGAGGAGACGGACTCGCCGGATACCTTCCGCGTGTCCGGCCGCGGCGAGCTCCAGCTCGCCATCCTCATCGAGATGATGCGGCGCGAGGGCTTCGAGATGGAGGTCGGCAAGCCCCAGATCATCACCAAGGAGGAGGGCGGCCGCACCCTCGAGCCCATGGAGCATCTCGTGGTGGATATCCCGGAGGAGTTCATCGGCGCGGTCACCCAGAAGCTGGGCCCGCGCAAGGGCCAGATGACCAAGATGGTGAATCACGGCACCGGGCGCGTGCGGCTCGAGTACCGCCTGCCCTCGCGGGGCCTGATCGGCTACCGGTCCGAGTTCCTCACCGACACGCGCGGCACCGGGCTCCTCAACCACCTCTTCGACGGCTACGCGGAGTGGCAGGGCGACATCCCCCACCGGGCCAACGGCGCGCTGGTCTCGGACCGCGCCGGCAAGACCACGTCCTACGCCATCGACCATCTCCAGCCGCGCGGCGTGATGTTCATCGGCCCAGGCGAGCCCGTCTATGAGGGCCAGATCGTGGGCGAGCACGCCCGCGAGAATGACCTCGACGTTAACATCACCAAGGAAAAGAAGCTCACCAACATGCGCTCGTCCACCGCGGACGAGGGCATCCGCCTCACCCCGCCCCGCCTGATGAGCCTCGAGCAGAACCTCGAGTGGATCCGCGACGACGAGCTGCTCGAGATCACCCCGAAGAGCCTGCGGCTGCGCAAGAAGTCGATGGGCGGCCGCCGCCGCTTCTAGTACGGCGGCGGGCGCGTTGTCAGCCTAAGGTATTGTGAGCCGATCGAGCCCAGACCGCGCGGCTACGCTTTCAGCTCCGTTCCTTGCGCATACTCGGACCGCGTTCGTGAACATTTGCCTTGCGGCACTGAAGCGTTGCCTCAGAAGCTCGAATTCGCCCGCGAAGAAATACGAATGACATAGACGCCGCGCATCAGACGCCGAGCTGAACACGGACTCTACCGACCGCTTGCCGAGAAACAACTCGATCAGCGGAGCGGGCCATCTCGCGTGGTCGAACTGACTCGTATTGGCGGCGAGTTCCTGCCGTCCGTCCTCGCCCGCGCGCGACTGCGCGACATATAACCAGAGTGCTGTCCACGGGTCTCGCGATGACGCCTGGACACCCTGCCGGAAGGCGATGATGGATCTGCTGGAATCGCCCCTCAGAAGGTGGATGTAGCCCTGCCAATAGTAGGCTCGGTAGTGCCCGGGATCCAACTGAACGACTCTTTCGTAGTCCTTGAGAGCCCGATCACTCTCACCCCTCGATCGATAGGCATTGGCGCGTCCGTACAGAACCTCGGTCAGGTCTGGCTTCAACTGGAGAGCCTGATTGTAGTCCCCTATCGAACGATCAAACTGTTCCTTCGACCAGTACGCGTGACCGCGGTTTCCGAGGGCCTCAGGGTAGTCCGACTTCAGCCGAATCGCTTGCGAGAAGTCGTCAATAGCGCGGTCGATCTCGCCTCGCGCTCGATAGACCAGCCCCCGCTGGAGAAAGACCTCCGGATCGTCTGGTCTCAGGCGGATCGCTTCGTCGAAGTCGTGAAGAGCCCGATCGTTCTCGCCCTTGACTCGATGCAAGATGCCGCGGTTGATGAATGCTTCCGTGAAGTTCCCTTTTAGAGCGATCGCCCGGTCAAGATCTCCTAGCGCCCGATCGGTTTCTCCCCTCTCGTAGTAGGCCCCTCCCCGTCGGGCGTGCGCATACGCGAGCGCTTCGTTCGAGAGACCGCCCGAGCTGATTGCGTCGGAGCACCGCAGGATAGCGGTTTCTGCCGTTCGAGCACCCGCGCATTCCGCATCATCGGCTGATGACTGGGGTGCGGCAATGTCGAGCAAGACCACGAATGCCAAAACCACCGCTGCGGCCTTAGACTGGTGCCGCGACGCGAACTCCCAACCGGCCTGACCCGGCTTGCCGAACCAAAGCTGGTGAGTCACGGGGCGTCCAGTCCATCCCCACCCGAGCCGCCAGACGCGGCGGCGCCCGGCCCGGGTCCAGGAGCTCCACCAAGGCCCCCAGTGAGGCCAGCTACCAGCCCTGCGTCCGGAGTGTTGTTGATGTCGATATTCACGCCAGGCACGCCCGTCAAGCCTGCAACAAGTCCCTTGTCTGGGGAGTTGTTGAGATTGTTCTCGACGATCTCCGGCGGCGGCCACCCCAAATGTGTCCGCAACGTGAACGCATTCATTCCGAGGCCGATATGATCCAGGTCTTCTGGGGTTGGAGTATCAGGATTTGGTGACTGTGCAACGGCCACACCTTCTGCCTCGTCTAGCCCGAGTTCGGCACCGTCGACCTCAGACATCCCAACGAGGCTTTGATCGCTCAGAACCGCGGTAAAGGTCGTCCTATTCTCAACGCTGTCGAAGGCATCAAGAGGCGTGGCGTCAGTTAAGATCCTGACAACTGGAAGGAACGAGTTGCTACCGACGAGGTCGCCCTCTTCGCCTTCCATGACCCACCGTGCTCGCGTCAACTAGCACCCCACCTTTCTCGGTGATCCGCGTGATCGCGGCCCACCGCGAAGGATGGGCCATCGCGTGCTCCCCTCACCATCCGCACCACCCGCTCCCGTACCTTGGGAGAAACCGCCCTGATCTCACCATGGCCCCCACACAATGACGTTGAATCCGGAGTGACCCGCGGGGCTGGTGTTGGACGCGACATAGCTGTTGGGTGTTAGTCGACATCTCGTCATCTTTCGGGGGTAGCTCGGAAGACGTTCCCCACGCCCTCGGCAGCAGTAGGCCGCCGGGCGCAATAGCCCTACGCTCTCGCCTCCGCCGGAGAGAGAGGCCGCAGACGGAGAGCTTACTCCCCAGCGCATTCCACATTCAGGGTTCCATCACCAATCACGAACCGTCCGTGGGTGTCGCTGACGCCCGGGCCGAGCTGCTCCCGCACTACAGTATCTATAGGTCTCCCGTCCCTGTCGTAGGATCTAAGCATGCACTCCAGTGTGACCACCTCCACAGAGTCGTTCCGAAATTGGTAGCGCATATGAGAAGACTGCCCCGACGGGAACGTCTTCACTCTGATCCAAATGCCTCGACGGCGGTCCAGGGCTTCCCAGTCCGACCAAGCAGCGAGGGTCATCGTTGGAAGAACGCCGACTAGGACCATAGCGCCTATCGCCTTTGAAATGCGTCTCATCGACCCTCCTCGTCGGGCCAGAGCGTGACTAAGCGTCAACCGTATCGCCTGGGGCCGCAGGTCCATCGGAGACAGCGGGATCCGCCGGCGGGCTGGGAGGACCAGCAACACTGCCGGTGTAGGCCTCGATAACGTTAAAGTTGATTGGACCAGCGGTAGGGGCTGCGGAGGCAACCGGGCCCACCGGAGCACTAGCCATTTCGTCGACATTCGGCCTGATCTCGGGAAGCGGTTGAGGTCGCCAACCCCCGGACCACGGGTCTGGTTCCGCTATCGTGTTGGGATTACTCCTGAGTCCGACTCGCGCCCGCCCATCAGGCGTCGTGAACCGAAAGCTGAAGCTGTAGGAGGTGGTGATTTCGCCCATGACCTCCGCAGGGGAAGGTCCCGTTGGCGAGGGCTCGCCCGTGTCATCGTCCTCGTCATCCTGCGATGGCGTATCCTCGACCACAAGGAAATGGGACTGTGAGGGGACGTCACCTTCTTCACCTTCGATCGTCGATGCCATCGTCATCACCTGTGATTGTTGTTTTGGGAGAACGCTACCTACTTCAACAGAATCGGTAAGAGGGTGTCCAGATCTTTGAGCCGCGTGGCAGCATCGCCGATCAACACGCCGTCCGTCTGAACGTTCGGATAGGGACCCTGCGGCTGGGCGATGCGAGCCAGGCCCGTCCACCGATCCCTCGTGTACGGGTGCACGCCCTTTTCAGGAAACAGCGTATCTAGATACCAGTACCAGTCTGGGTTCCCGGCCTGATCCACCGGCGCCATGTACACGAAGTGCTTCGCGCCGGGAATGATACGGCCCATTGTGTTCCCCGTCCCGCCTCGCGCCCGGCTAATGCCCGGATCGGATGTGTAGAACTGAGCGGTGCCGTAGTTATAGTAGTAGTTCTGATACATCTGCCACACCGTGCCCCTACCGCCACGGACGGTCCAACGCGTCGTGTAAGCGCCCGAGAGATAGTAGACCGTGGCACCTTCCCTGAAGTTCTGGGCTTGGCTAAAGGTCACGATGTCGCCCGCGGGTGATCCGACATCGACATTGGATACGTTTCCGCTGCCGAGCACGAGTTGCCGTGCTGAGCTCGCCATGAGGCCTCCCTCTACTGCGCGTCGCCGTACGACAGGAACTGCTCGACCGTGAAGGTGGCGTTGCTGCCCGCCGCCGGTGGCGTGCCGAAGTGCCCGGGCCCGTTGGCCCACTGCTCGAGCGCGTACACGCGGGCCACCAGGTCAGCGAGGCGCGAATCCGGTGACGTCGCACTCCCGCTGCTGCCCCTCACCACCCCTTCCAGAAGGCGGATGCGCGTCATTGGATCCGGCACAATTGCCTGGACGGTGGCGGAGGAGGGCATCATGGCACCGGTGTACTGATCCTTCGTGTAGGGATGTACACCGTTTTCGGGGAAGAGTGTATCCACATAGAAATACCAGTCGGCCGCGCCAGCGCTGTCCAGTGTCGCGCGGTACATGAAGTGGGCCGCATTGGGGACGATGACGCCGTCCGTGCCTCGGCTGCGGGAATTCACCGTGTTGGAGCACTTGAAGCTCTTGCCGGAGACCGTGGAGGGTGAGTTCTGCATGGTCACCCAGGTCGTTCCGGCGCCCGTGTCGATGGTGAAGTACTGTGGCGTGCCGCTCGGGTCGACGATGATCGTCGTCCCTTCCTTGAAGGACTGGGCCGCCGAAAAAGTCAGGACCTTGGTCCCGGACGTGGTGCTCACCGTCCCGGATCCTGTCATCAGATTCCGCACGCTCGATGCCGGCATCGCGCCCTCCCCGGGTTGGAATGAACAGCCATGGCGGACGAGTGCAAAGTTCCGGCCAGCGTGGCCACTTTCGTGTTCGTGACGTGCAAGGCCCCGAAAGGCTGGTGCGGAGGCGAAAGACGAATGATCCGCTTGGACAGCACGTCCTGCACCGCGAGGACTGCACCCACACGAGTGCGCTTACACGGTGCAGAGCGTCATCGTCAGGAATGCTCAGCAGTTACCAGGTCTGCCTCACGGGCAGGACATCTCGGCCAGATCGTGCAGCAGCGCCCCAACGCTGTGTCAGAGCGGATCCAGTACAACGCCCACCTCGAACGGCTCGTCCCGCTCGCCGTAGCCCAGCAGCTCGCGCGGGCCGGCCCCGGGAGTGGTCGGCGCGGTAGGATCGAGCAGCACCCGGTACGGTCCCACCGCGGGCAAAAACAGGGCGTGCTCCTCGCGCTCGGGCTGGGCCAGCAGCAGGCTCTCCGCCCCTGCCGCGGTGGTGAAGACGAGGCCGCGGTCCGCCGTCCAGCCGTGGGCGCCCTCGCCCGCGCCCGCGCGCACCTGCTCCCGCAGGACCCGCACGCGCGTGATGTCGCTCAGTCCCGCGGCGAGGGCGGGGCCCTCGTAGTACCAGTCCTTCTCGTCCGGCGCGTAGGAGCCCGGCGAGCGGCGGTCGGCTCCCATGCTCCAGATGCGGGCCCGGCGATGGGGCTCGAAGAAGGAGCCGAAGGCCTCGTGGGGCAACTCGGGCACGGGCTCGAGGCGGAGACGGCACACCTCGTCGCCGAAGGCGGGAATCACCAGGGAGGTGACGCGCACGGCGACGGCGCCCCGCGGCACGATCACGAAGCTCGCGCGGAAGAGGCCGGGCTCGAGCGGGCTCGCGAAGCCGGGGCCGGGGCGATAGAGGAGATCGGTCCAGGGCGCGGCAAGGGCCGAGGCCCACCGCCGCTCCGGGGCCGGGAGCGTCAGCTCCACCGCGCGAGTCATGGAAGACGGCGCCCGGCGAAGATCAGCGGCCGCGCGGGCCTCCGTGACGCCCGCCGCCGGGACGCC
>DATEDO010000230.1:0-23993 GCA_035281625.1 Candidatus Methylomirabilota bacterium | reverse complement strand
GCGCGGAGTCGGTGGCCTTCGCGCGCGCCCTGGCCCTGCGCGGGCTCGAGGTGGCCGGCGAGGTCACGCTGGGCCGGGCCAAGCTGGAGGACGTGAGCCGCGCGCCGGCGCGGCGCGGCGTATGATTCCCGGCGTCCGCATCGGCCACGCCACCGACGCGGCCGGCCTCACCGGCTGCACGGTGATCCTTCCCGACGCCCCCGCGGTGGGCGGCGTCGAGATACGCGGCTGGGCCGCGGGCGTGCACGGGCTCGAGTTCCTCGACCCGCGCCACCTCGTGCCCACGCTCGACGCGGTGGTGCTGTCGGGCGGCAGCGCCTTCGGTCTCGAGGCCATCTGGGGCGTGATGCAGTATCTGGAGGAGCGCGGGGTCGGCTTTCCCGTGTCGCGCACCGTGGTGCCGCACGTGGCCGGCGCCATTCTCTTCGACCTGGGCGTCGGCGATCATCGCGCGCGCCCCGACCGGGCCATGGGCTATGCCGCGGCCGCGGCCGCGCAGCCCGGCCCGCCCCTCGAGGGCAATGTCGGCGCCGGCACCGGGGCCACCGTGGGCAAGCTTCACAAGATGGAGCGCGCCATGCGCGGCGGCATCGGCGCCGCGGTGGTGGAGGGCACGGGCTTCGTGGCCGGCGCCATCATGGCGGTCAACGCGGTGGGCGACGTGCGCGATCCCGACGACGGCCGGCTCATCGCGGGCGCCCGGGACGCCGCGGACGGGCACCGGCTCGTGGACACCGCGGCCGAGCTGGCCGCGGGCGTGCCGCCGCCCGTGTTCCGGCCCACCAACACCACCATCGGCTGCGTCGTCACCGACGCGCGCCTGGCCAAGGCGGAGGCGGCCTGGGTGGCCGCCCTCGCCATGGACGGCTTCGCCCTCGCGCTGTCGCCGCCCCATCTCGCGACCGACGGCGACACGCTCTTCTGCCTCTCCGTCGGCGACCGCGAGACGGATCCCGCCGACGTCGGCAAGGCCGCGGCGCAGGCAGTGGCGCGCGCCATCGTGCGGGGCGTGCGCGCCGCCACCGGGCTGCCGGGGCTTCCCGCTGCGAACGATCTCCCGGGAGGAACGCGATGATTCCATACGGAGCCACCGTCCTGCGCATCGTCCTCGGCGCGATCTTCTTGATGCACGCCTACCTGGCGCTGGTGATCTTCACGCCGGCCGGCGCCGCCGCCTACAACGCGAAGCTGGGCATTCCTCTGCCCGCCGTGGCCGCCTGGTTCACCATCCTCGCCCACGGCGTCGGGGGCATCATGCTGATCCTGGGCCTCCTGACCCGGTGGGCGGCGGCCGCCAACCTCATCGTGATGCTGGGCGCGCTCATCTTCGTCCATCTCCATCAGGGGTTTTTCATCTCCGCCAGCCTCGTGGACGGCAGGCCTCAGCCGGCGGGCTTCGAGTACGTGCTCACGCTCGTGGGAGCCTCGATCGCGCAGATCCTGCTGGGCGGCGGGGCGCTCGCGCTGGCGCGCGACCACTAGCCGGGCGGTCTAACGAGCTTCTTCCTGCCAGAGCCCGAGCGCGCGCACGGCGGGCTCGTCGTCGAAGTGGAAGAGACAGGCGGGCGCGCCGGACGTGTTCCGGTGCTCGATCCACTGCCAGGGGGGCACGGCGAAGCAGTCGCCCGGCTCCCAGGCGAGGACGGTGTCGCCGATGCGGCTCTCGCCGCGCCCCTCGACCACATGGAACACCGCGCTCGTGGTGCGCCGCTCGGTGCGGGTGCGCTCGCCAGGACGCAACCACTGCGCCTCGCAGCCCATGGTGGGCAGCGGTGACGCGCCCGTGGTCGGGTTCACGTAGCGCAGGGTGACCGGCGCGCCGGCCGCGGCGGTCTCGGCCATGCGTTGAAGGGCGGCGCGCACGCGCGACCAGGGCCAGCGCACCTGGGGATAACCGGTCGCGGGGTAGCGCGAGGCGCGCGGAATCAGCCCCGCCGCGGTGAGCTCGTCCTGCGAGGAATCGATGGCGGTGGCGGGGGTGGCCGCGGGACGCATCTTCGACGCCCACGCCGCTTCGAACGCGCGCACCATCGGAATATCGAGGCCGTCGAGCCAGATCACGGGCGCCGTGCCCTCGTGCCCGTGGTCGTGCCAGCACATGGGCGGCGTGATGATGAGATCGCCCGGCTCCATGTCGCAGCGCACACCCTCCACGGTCGTGAAGGCCCCCCGGCCTTCCACGATGAGTCGCAGTGCCGCCGGCGTGTGGTGATGGCTGGGCGCGGCCTCGCCGGGGAGGATGATCTGGAGGCCCGCGAAGAGAGTGGCGGTGGCCCCGTAGGCGCCGCCGAGGCCGGGATTGCGCAGCACGAGCACGCGGCGCTCCGCCTGCTCCATCGGCACCAGGCGCGCCGCCTCCAGCAGCGGGCCGCGCAGCTCGGCCCAGCGCCAGCGGTGCGCGACCACGCGGCTCTCGCGCTCGCCGGGCAGGAGCTGATGCAGCGCCGTCCAGAGCGGCGCCACCGACAGCTGCTCGAGACTGTCCGAATACGCGGCGGGGAGGCTCTCGTCCCGGGCCCGGAGGGTCGTCACGCTCCAAGCATAGGCGGAAGCCGCCCGCTCCGCGAGCCCCCCCCTACCCCTTGACGGCGGCCGCCCCGGGCCGGCTGGCGCGCCAGCGCGCGTTGGCCGCGGCGAAGACCCGCTTCGTTCCCTCCACGTCGTACGGCCGTTCGGTCTGCAGGCCGTCGCTCCACTCGCTGCGCGCCGCGGTGAAGAAGTCGCCGCCATAGACGTGGATGGCGCCCGTGAGCTCCCGCAGCGGATTCGCGACCGCGTGGACGACGTGCTCGCCCAGAAGGGCGGCGTCGCGGACGCGGAGCGTCTTGCCGCCCGCAGCCTCCAGGCCGTGCGGCGTGCGCCGGTAGAACGTGTTGTCCTCTCGGCCTCCGTACAGCCCGATCACCGCCCACATCCGGTGGTCGTGGGGATAGATCTCCATCTCGGGCGCCCACACCACGTTGATGACCGTGAGCTCGGGTGAGCGATGCAGCGCGGTGAATCCGGCCTCGATCGGGGTGCCGAGATCCCGCTCCACGTCGCGGGGATCGGCGAGCGCGCGCTCCAGCAGCTCGCGGACCGCGCCGGCCGGGTTTGCCTCGGCGAGGGCCTTCCGACAATCCGCGACGAAGGTGTCGACGTCGAACATACGGGCCTCCTTTCCCTGATGCCCCAGCGTAGGCGGCGGGCCGGCGTTGTGTCCAATGCATTGTCTCGACTAGAATCAATGCCGGGAGAGCATCGATGGAGCTGCGGCACGTTCGCTCCTTCATTGCCGTGGCCGAAGCGGGCAGCTTTGCGGCGGCGGCGGCGCGGCTCCGCGTGAGCCAGCCCGCGCTGTGGCGGCAGGTGCGCACGCTCGAGGACGAGCTCGGCATGCGGCTCTTCGACCGGGTGGGCCGGCGCGTCCGCCTCACCGGGCAAGGGGAAGAGCTCGTCATCCGGGGCCGCGAGCTCCTCGCCCATTCTCAGGCATTCGCGGAGCAGGCGCGGGCCTTCGGCGCCGGCGATGCCGGCGTGCTTCGCCTCGGCGGAACGCCGCAGATCCTGGAAAGCCTGGCGAGCTTCCTGGCCCGCTGGCGGCGCGCCCTGCCTGGCGTGTCGCTTCAGCTCGTGGAGGACGGCGGGTCCCACCTCTACGATCGCCTCGACGCCGGCGACGTTCAGCTCGCCATCACCGTCGCCGGCGACCCTCGCTTTCACTACCGCCTCTTACGTCCGGCGCGACTGCTGGCGATCGTGCCCGCACGGCACCGCCTGGCCGCCAAGCGCATGGTCGAGGTGTCGGATCTGGTCCGGGAGCCTCTCCTCCTCCTCCGCCAGGACTTCGGCTCGCGCGGCTGGTTCGACGCCGCCTGCCGCATCTTGCACGCCCGCCCGGACATCCTGCTGGAGAGCGGCGCCCCCGGCACGCTCCTCGCGCTCGCCCGTGCCGGGCACGGCGTGGCCGTCATCCCGTCCACAGTCGTCTTCGCGCGCAGCGGGCTGCGGGCGTTGCCGGTCGCCCATCGCGGAACGGCGCTGGGGCGATGGCTGGGGGTGTGCTGGGACCCGCGCCGGTACCGACCGCGCTACGTCGACCGCTTCGTGGAGGACGTGACGGCGGACGCCAGGCGCACAGGAGAACGGGACATCCCGGGCGTGCCGCCCGTCCCGAAGCCCGCGCCACTCGACGCGCGGGCGCTCAGTCCCGGTCCGGCGCCCAGTGCGTGACCAGGGCGGCGAACCCGGCAGGGTCGTCGAGCACAAGGTGGTGGTAGGCGTTCTTCAGCTCGGCGAACTGCCCCTGCCGCACCGCGGTTGCCACGCGCAGCATCTGGTCACGGTCCATCAGCCGGCTCTCCTGCCCGCGCACCACGAGCGTGGGGCACAGCACGCCGCCCAGGAAGGGCCAGGGGTCGATGGGCGGGTGGAGGAACACGCGCCGGTCGAAGGTCCACTCCCACTGGCCCGGGCGCCGCTCCACCACGCCCGCGGCGGCGAGATGCGCGAGCATCTCCGCCGAGGCGCGCGTGTCCGGCGGCGTCAGGCGAAAGGTCGCGGCGGCCGCCGCCGCGCTGGGGAAGGTGGCGGCGGGCCGCTCGGCCTGGCGCCGGCCTCGCGCCGCCATCTCATCCGTCCACCCGGTGAGCATGTCGGCGATGACGAGGGCGCCCACCCGCATGGGGTGCCGCGCCGCGAGGAGCGCGGCGACATAACCGCCCAGCGAGTGGCCGATCACGAGCGGGGACCGCCCGCCGAGAGCGGCCAGAGCGGCCAAGGCGTCGGCGACCCAGTCCATGAACGGGTAGGCGCCGATCGGCGACGGATCGCTGCCCCCGTGCCCTCGGAAGTCGAGCGCCGCCACCGGGCCGCGGGCTGCGAAGTGCGGCGCCGCCCAGTCCCACCAGTGGCCGTGGGCGGCGATCGAGTGGAGCAACAGCACCGGTCGCGCGCCGCTCCCCGCCCACTCGTGAAGCCGGAGCCGGCGCCCGTCGACGTCGATGACCCGCGGGGCGCCGCAGCTCATGGACGGAGCGCCGCCCCGCGCCGACGCGCCGCCGCGGTCAGTACGAGAAGCCCATGGTGCGGGCGTGGTAGTGGAGGCCGCCGTCCTGCACGATGAGGAACCGGGCCAGCCGGTCGCCGTCGTTGTGATGCGAGTGCATCTCCGCGGGCGGAGTGATCATCACTGTCCACGGCTGCCAGTCCACGCGCCGCTGATCGATCATCGAATAGCAGCGCTCGCCCTCGACGACGAGCGTCACCGCGACCGCGTTGTGCTGATGCGGCCGCTGCATCTCGCCGGGGGACAGCGAGTTCATGGAGAAGGTGAAGGACGGCAGGGCCACATGCTCCGCGTCCAGTCCGGCGGTGCCGAAGCTGATGGACTTGCCCGGCATCTCGGTGGTGAGGGCGAGCCGGTGGATGCGGTCGAGCTGGCGGGCGATCTCGTCCGCCGGGTAGTGCGCGGCCTCGATGGGAGCGCGGCCCGGCCTCGGCGGCTCGAGGCGCTCGAACGCGAGCAGCGGCTCGTTGGTGACCACGTAGAGCAGGCTGTCCGCGCGGCCCGCAGTGTGAATGGTCTCGAAGCCGCCGGGCAGGCAGAACGCGTCGCCCGCGTCCCAGCCGATCGCGTCCGCGCCCTGCGCGCTCTCGCCCGCGCCCGCGATCACGTAGTAGAGCGCCCCGCTCGCCTGAAAGCGCGTGGTGAGCCGCTCCCCCGCGCGGATCTTCGCGTAGCGGGCCAGCACGAGGGGCGCGGTGGCCGGGAAGCCGATGCCCAGCGTCCGCGAGAGGTCGCAGGGCACGAGGCCGGTCGGCGCGGACGGATCGAAGGCCCGGTCGCGCTCGGCCACGAACACATGCGCGGGGATGGGCGGCTTCTGGATGTTGAAGCCGTCGAGGGAGGAGTAGTAGCGCGCGCGTTGCGTGTAGGGCGTCTCGATGCGGGTCGCCATCGGGAGACTCTCCGGGCCGGGTCAGGACCCGAGCCGTGGCAGGACGTGTCGGGCCATCAGCTCCATCGAGCGGAGCGCCTTCTTGTGCGGGATGCCGCCGAAGTTGGCGATGGCGAGGAAGTGAGTGAAGCCGGCGGCCTCGTAGCGGCGGGCCACGCGGAGGATCTCGTCGGGATCGCCGATCGCGACCACGTCCTGCTCGAGCAGCGCGTCGAAGGGGCGCTGCACCGCGTAGAGTCGGGTGCGCACGTAGCGCTCCATGAAGGGCCGCGCCTCCGCGCGCGCCTCCGCGGTGGACTCCGCGCAGTAGGTGTGGAAGCCGAAGGGCGCGGTGGCGTCCGCGGCTCGTCCGCCCGCAGCGACGAACGCCGCGCGATAGGCGGCGAGCCCCGCCGTCATCTGCGGAAGCGTCTCCGCGGAGGCGTAGGGGATGAACATGGCGGGCAGGCCTCTGGCGCCCACCCGGAAACCACCATCCGTTCGAAGAGTCGCCACCCACACCGGCGGCCGCGGCTGCTGTACCGGCAGCACGTTGAGCCGCACGTCGTGCACCTCGACGTGGGCGCCCGCGTACGACACGCGCTCGCCCGTCCACGCGCGCAGGAGGACCTCGAGCGCCTCGTCGAACCGCGCGCGCTTGTCCTCGGGATCCACGCCGAAGCCCGCGTACTCGTGCTTGAGGTAGCCGGAGCCCACGCCGAGGTTGAGACGACCGCCGGAGAGCACGTCCACCATCGCGTAATCCTCGGCCACGCGCAGGGGATGGTCGAAGGGCAGCACCACCACGCCGGAGCCGAGGCGAATGCGGCGCGTGCGCTGCGCCGCCGCGGCGAGCAGGATGGGCGGGCGCGGCACCGCGCCGTACTCGTGGAAGTGGTGCTCGGCCACCCAGAAGGAGTCGAAGCCCCACTCCTCCGCCGCCTCCGCCTGCTCCAGCAGCTCGGCGTAGAACTCGCCCGTGCTCCGGCCGAGCTCGGCGGGATAGTGATCGACGACCGAGAAGAGGCCGAGCCGCATCAGGAGGCGCCGCTCTCCTCGTCCGGGGGCCGGAGCGTGTCCCGGGCATCGGCGAGCCGCTCACCCAGCGCGCGCACCTCGTCCAGGCGCGTGGCGCGCCAGCCGAAGCGCGGCTCGTCGACGTAGCCGCCCCAGGAGCCCATGTACCCCGGCCGCGAGAGCCCCAGCGCGAACTCGGAGATCTTCGCGGGATTGACGAAGTCGGCCATGATGCCGACCTCGTCGAACTGCTCGGGCCGCTTGCCGTCGAGGAAGGGCTTGAGCGAGCCGGGCTTGGGGCCATGCGGCAGGCCCACCGGATGCACCGTCACCATGCCTTGCTGCACGACGCCGCCCGCGCTGAAGAAGTCGCCGTAGTGATAGCCCAGCGTCTCGAGGTAGTCGAGGTTCTTGTGGAAGAAGGGCACCCACATGCCATCACGTTCGGCACGGCGCACCGTGAACACACAGACGTAGCAACCCGGAAGCTTGAACACGGTGTGCCCGGACGGCGGCACGTGCGAGCGATCGGCGGTGAGCGGCCGCACGTCCTCCACCGCGAACTTGTAAGGCAGATAGTCGCCCCGCCAGCCCACCACGTCGAAGGGGTGGGTGGCGTGCACGCGGCGGGTGTAGACGCCTTCCACCTTCGAGATGATCTCGAAGCGCCCCGCCTCGTTCCGCGTGTCGAGCGAGCGCGGGTACCGGTAGTCGCTCTGGCTGTGGGTGAGGAAGCGCCCGGTGGTGGGCGCCTCGCCCTTCTCGGGATCTCCCGCGAAGCTCTCGTACATCCAGTAGTACTGGGGGCCGGGGGCAAGGGCGAAGCGATGCGTGATGCCCTTCGGCACGATCAAGAAATCGCCCTTTTTGTACTCGATCGGCCCGAACGTCGTTTCCAGTGTGCCGCCGCCCTGATGCACGAAGTAGACGCACGTCGCGGAGTGATGCTCGAAGAAGTAGTCCATGGCGGACTGCGGCGCCGTCACGTTCATGGCCACGGTGGCGTTGGCGACCAGACGCGCCATGCCGCGGTAGACGTCGCGCGCCGCGGGCGGCCGGAAGACTTCGAGGGCGTGGTGGGTGCCGCCCACCGCGCGCATCGGGGATTCCCAGAGCGGCGCCCACTGGGCGCCGTCCAGCACCCGCGCCTCCTCGGCGATCCAGTTGGTCGGCGGGTAGAGGTGATAGGTGTGGCTCGCCTTGCCCGAGAAGCCGCCCCGGCCGTGCTCCTGCTCGTAGACGTGGCGGAGCAGCGGCCCGGCGTGGGGGGCGCGGGGGACGATGCCGACCTCGGGGACGCCTCTGAAGTAGTCGTATTTCTCCATGGCCCCTCCTCTGCCGACGATTCTACGCTTTCGCGTGGGCTCCAGGGAGTAGTGTACGCTGGCGTCTCCGGCGCCATGTCCTTCAAGCTCTTCGCCACCGACCTCGACGGCACCCTGCTGGACCGGAGCGGCGCCATTCATCCCGCCGATCGCCGCGCCATCGCCGAGCTCGTGCGCCGCGGCGTGCCGGTGACCATTCTCACCGGGCGCATGTACTCGGGCACCCGCGACATCGCCCGCGCCATCGAGCTGGATGGTCCCATCGGGTGCCTGGACGGCTGCGCCATCGTGGCGGTGCGAGACGATCGCCACCTCGCGTCCCGCGCGCTCGCGGCCCCGGCCGGGCGTCTCGTCCAGGACGCGCTGGCGCGCGTGAGCCCGGCGGTGTTCCTCCTCGCCCGCGACCAGATCTTCCACGACGCGCGCGGCGAGCCCTTCGCGCAATACCTCCACGGCTGGACGCCGCAGCTCACGCCCGTGGACGACGTCTCGGCGGCGCCACACTGGGACGCCGACGGCGGCGTGGGTGGGGTGATCGCGGTGGCGACGCGGGAGGCGATCGAGCGCCTGCTGACCGCCCTGACGCCCGCGGCGGCGCTCGTGGCGCCGCGCGTGTTTCCGGTGCGCCGCGAGGAGCCGGCCGGCCCCTACGCCATGCTCATTCAGCCCGCGGGCGTCACCAAGGGCAGCGCGCTCCAGTGGATCGCCGCCCATCACGGGGTCGCGCCGAGCGAGGTGGTGGCGGTCGGCGACTGGCTCAACGACGTGCCGATGTTCGCCGCGGCGGGCCGCTCGTTCGCCATGGGGCACGCCGCCGACGAGGTCAAGGCCGCCGCCACCGAGTGCCTGCGCGCGGACGTCACCACCGGCGGCGGCATCGCGGAGGCGGCCGAGCGCGCGGGCCTCCTGTGACCCCGTGCACCAACTGCGAGGGGGTGCGCTGATGGCGACCGTCGGCATCGTCGGCCTGGGGCTGCTCGGCGGCGCCGTCGCCTCTCGGCTGCGCGCCGCGGGGCACTCGGTGGTGGGCCACGACGTGGCGCCGGCCCGCGTCGCCGCGCTCGAGGCCATGGGCGGGAGAGCCGCCGACTCCCCCGCCGCGGTGGCCCGCGCGGCCGACGCCGTCTGCACCGTCTTGCCCTCGCTCGCCGTCGTGGAGGACGTGATCCTCGGCGCCGCGGGGCTCGTGAGCGCTCTCCGCCCCGAGCAGCCCGTGATCCAGATGAGCACCATCTCCCCCGCCCTGACCGAGCGCCTGGCCGCCGCGCTGGGGGCCAAGGGCCTGGCCTTCCTCGACTGCCCCATCAGCGGCACCAGCGGCATGGTCGCGGGCGGGGACGGCATCATCTTCGTGGGGGGCGAGCGCGCGCTCTACGAGCGCTGGCAGCCGATGCTCGAGAACGTGCTGCCCCGGAGCATCTTCATCGGCCGCGCTGGCCAGGCCATGGCGCTGAAGCTCATCGCCAACCTGCTGGTGGCGCTGCACAGCGCGGCCGCCGCCGAGGCCTTGAACATGGCGGGCCGCGCGGGGCTCGACCTGCCGCGCGCGCTCGAGGTGCTGCGCTCGAGCGCCGCCGGCTCCCGCATGCTGGACGTGCGGGGCCCCATGATGGCGCGCGACGAGTTCCCCGCGCAGATGACGCTCGAGCTCTTCATGAAGGACCTCCACCTGATCCAGGACGCCGCGGGAGCGCTCGGCGCGGCGGTGCCACTCACCGACGTGGCCGAGCGCCTCTACGCGGACGCGATGAGCCGTGGGCATCATGGAGAAGACCTATCGGTTGTGATCCGCGTCCTCGCCGATCTCCGGAGCCCCGCCCCCACCCAAACGCGCTAGGCTCTACGCATGCGCTGCGGCAGTTGTCAGGGGATGAACCGCGAGGGCGCGCATTTCTGCCGCTCCTGCGGCGCCCGCCTCGAGCATCGCTGCCCGCGCTGCCGCGCCGTCGTGTTCCGGGGCAACCGTTACTGCGACGTGTGCGGCATGGCCCTCCCCGCGGCCGACACCGGGGAGGTCCCCCCCGCGGAGCGCCCCGTGCCGCCCCCGCTGGCCGAGAAGATCCTCTCCTCGCGCGGCCTCCTCGAGGGCGAGCGCAAGCAGGTCACGGTGCTCTTCTGCGACATCGTCCGCTCCATGCGGCTGGCCGAGGAGCTGGGCGCGGAAGCCATGCACGGGCTCCTCAACGAGTTCTTCGATCTGGCCCTCGGTGTGGTGCACCGCTACGAGGGCACCATCAATCAGTTCCTGGGGGACGGGTTCATGGCGCTCTTCGGGGCTCCGGTGGCCCACGAGGACCACGAGCGCCGCGCCATCCTCTCCGCGCTGGGCATCCAGCGCGCGCTGCGCGCGCGGCAGGCGCAGGCACCCGAATGGGCCGGACACGACCTCCGGGTGCGCATCGGGATGAACAGCGGGCCGGTGGTGGTGGGGAGCATCGGCAACAACCTGCGCATGGACTTCACCGCCGTGGGCGACACGACCAACATCGCGGCGCGGCTGCAGGCGGAGGCCGAGCCCGACGGCATCCTCGCCAGCGAGACGGTGGTCCGCCCGCTGCGGGACTTTCTCGACGTGCAGGAGCTGGGGCCACGCCCCATCAAGGGCCGCGCCGAGCCGGTCGTCACCTATCGTGTGCTGGGGCTTCTTTCGCGGCACTCCCCGCTCGAGGCCGCCGTGACCCGGCCGCGCAGCGCCCTGGTGGGCCGCGAGCGCGAGCTGGCCGCGCTCCGCTGGGCCCTCGGCGACGTCGAGCGGGGCGTGGGACGCGCCGTCGGGCTCATCGGCGATCCCGGCGTCGGCAAATCGCGCCTGCTCCTCGAGCTCCGGCGCGAGATCGAGGCCCGGCCGGTGGCATGGCTCGAGGGCCACTGTGTCTCGTACGGCCGGGGCGTGCCCTATCTTCCCTGGATCGACGTCCTGCGCGGCCGCTTCGGCATCGACGAGCGGGCGGCGCCGGACGTGGTCGCCGACAAGCTGCGCGGGGCCCTCGGGGCGCTCGGCCTCACCGCGCGAGAGACCCTGGACCACGTGCTGCGGCTGCTCGTGGGCGACCGGGCGGACGGGCCGCCGCTGAGCCCCGAGGCCATACAGTCGGGCACCATGGAGGCGCTGCGCCAGATCGTGCTCCGCACCAGCGAGCGCGAGCCCACCGTGCTCGCGATCGAGAACCTCCACTGGATGGACCGCTCGTCCGAAGAGCTGCTGGACGCCGTCGTGGACACCGCCACCCGCGCCCGCATCCTCGTCGTGGGCACGTATCGCGCGCCGTACCGGCCGCGGTGGATGGAGCGGGCGCACGTGCATCAGCTCGCCCTCGCCCCCCTCACCCCCGAGGAAAGCCTCGCCATCGTCCGCGCGGCGCCGGCGGGGGGCGGGCTCCCCGAGGCCACGGTCGCCGAGATCCTCAGCAAGTCCGAGGGCAATCCCTTCTTCATCGAGGAGCTGACGCGCCACGTGCTGGAGCACCGGCAGGGACGGACGGACGGCGAGCTGCCCGGGACCATCCAGGAAGTGGTGATGGCCCGGATCGACCGCCTGCCCGCGGAGGCGAAGCGCCTCGTGCAGGAAGCCTCCGTGATCGGCCGGCTCGTGCCCCGCGGCCTGCTCGTCGCGCTGTGGGGCCAGGCCGAGAGCCTGGACGCGCCGCTCGCCGACCTCCAGCGGCTCGACCTGGTGCACGAGGAGACGTCCGGCGGGGAGCCGATCTACGTGTTCAAGCACGCCCTCATCCAGGAGGTGGCCTACGGCAGCCTCCTGACGCCTCGAAAGCAGGGGCTCCACGCTCGCGTGGCGGCCGCCATCGAGAGCCTGCACGCGGGGCGCCTCGAGGACGTGGACGACCGGCTCGCGTATCACTACGCGCGCACCACCGCGTCCGACAAGGCCATCGAGTATCTCGGCCGGCTCGCCGCCCGCGCGGCGCGCTGGTACGCGAACGCGGAGGCGGTGGCGGCGTACGGCGAGGCCCTGGCGCACGCGCGGCGGCTGCCGCCCGGCCCCGAGCGCGACCGGCAATGCCTCGCGCTGAGCCTCCGCCAGGCCCATTCGCTCCACTTCCTGGGTCGCTTCGACGAGATCCTCGAGCTCCTGCTCCGCCAGGAGGGTGAGCTGAAGCGCCTGGGCGATCACGCCCTCGCCGGCGAGTACTACTTCCGCCTCGGGCGCACCTACGACGTGCTCGCGGATCACGAGCGCGCGGTGGAGAGCGCACGCCGCGCCATCGACGAGGCGGAGCGCACGGGTGACCGCACCGTGGAAGGCAAGGCCCACTTCGTGCTGGCCTACGTGGGCTACTGGACCGGCCGCTACGACCAGGGGGTGGCGCACGGCCGGCAGGCGGTCGCCGCCCTCGAGAGCAGCCCCGAGCGGTGGTGGCTCGGCGAGGCCCACTGGGTCGTCGGCATCAACCACATCATGACCGGACAGTTCGACACCGCCCTCGCCGCGCTCGGGCGCGCCCAAGCGGTGGGCGAGAGCCTCATGGATCCGCGCCTGCAGAGCACGGTGGCCTTCACCACCGGCGGCATTCATGCCCTGCTGGGGACCTTCGACCTGGCGATCGAGCGGTGCCGGCGCGCCATCGAGCTCGCGCGCGATCCCGTGGGCACGGCGGTGGCCCGTGGCTTCCTCGGCGCCAGCCTGCTCGAGAAGGGCGACGTCGAGGCGGCCATTCCGCTGCTCGAGCGCTCCGTCGAGCAGCTCGGCCGCTTCCGCATCCGGCAAACGCACAGCTGGTTCGCCGCGCTGCTGGGCCAGGCCTGCTTCGCCGCCGGCCATCTGGGTCGCGCGCGGGAGCTCGCCCAGCAGGCGCTGGAGATGACGGTGCGCATCCACGCCGCGCACGGCACGGCGTCCGCCCAGCGCACGCTCGGGCTCGTCGCGCAGGCGGAGGGGGCTCCTGAGGAGGCGGTCCAGCGCCTCCAGGAAGCGGTGGCCACCTTCGCGGGCATCGGGGCCCGCTACGAGGAGGCCCGCACCCGCCTCGACCTGGTCGCCCTCCACCGCGCGATCGGCCGGCGGGAGGACGCCGCCGCGGAGCTCGCCGCGGCCGCCCACCTGCTCCGCGAGCTCCGCGTCCCCCGCTACGACGGCGTGCTCAGCGCCCTCGCCGGCGACCTCGGCGTCGCGCAGCCCGCGTAGCCCGCCGCCGCGGCCTCGGCCCGGGCCTGGTCGCGCGAATCAGCGCCGCCACGCGCTCCTTCACGAACTCGGCGCCCTGCTGCTCGGTGCGGATGCTCGCGAGCGGCCGGAGCTTCGAACGATCCTCGCCCGGGATCCGGATGTGGTCAGCGAGCCGGACCAGCGTGGCCTGCAGCGACGAGAGTCCGTGGCGCCGTGGATTCAGCGCACGCCGGTCGGCCCGGCTCTGCCTCAGCGCCGCCGCGGCGAGCTTGAGCGGCGCTTCGGCGGGCGTCAGCCGAGGCTGCGATCGCGTCAGACACCCACCGAGGGAGTTGGCCGCCAGATCTCGGGCGGTCAGGGGGGGTAGCCCGAAGCGCTGCTCGAGCGTCGCCGGGATCGAGGCGTGGTCGTAGACGTCGCTGCACACGCCGTCGCTCGCCCACGGGGAGACGATGACCGCGGGCACGCGGGCGCCATACCGCGTGAAGTTGAACGGCGGCATCTGGGAGAGCCCGTCCGGGCTCACGGTCGCGGGGTCGGGAAACCGGTGATCGTAGGTGCCGCCATGCTCGTCGTGGACGATGATCAGCATCGAGTGCTCCCAGCAGGGCGAGGCGCGGAGCGGCTCGTAGACGGCACGGACCAGTCGGTCCGCCCGCGCGATGGAGTGGGACGGATGCTGATCGTTCGCCGGCACCGACCCGAGCGTGAAGTAGCGCGGCTCGATGAACGTGTACTCGGGCAGCCGGCACCGGTTGCCCGCGAGGTCCTTCTTCCACCGTCGGGGGAAGAGCCGAAAACGCCGCGTGATCGGGGACACGAGCCATTCCGCGAACAGGGAGGCGAAGAGCGCGGCCTGGGGCAGGTCGTGATAGTAGATGCGCCAGTCCCGGCCGCGCAGGCTGAGCCAGTCGAAGATGGTCGGGCGGAAGACCAGGTTGACGACGTTGGTGACGGCGCCGTCCGACGTGGCCGCGTGCGCGAACATGCGGTTGGGCCACGTCGAGCCGGGAACGGAGGCGAACCAGCGGTCACAGACGCAGAATCGCGTTGCGAGCTCGGCGAGAGCGGGAATCCTCGTGGGGTGCACGCACTTCATGATGTCGCCCGGGCTGGCCGGCGCCGGGGACTGGCCGGCGTAGCTGGCGATGAAGCCGTTCATCGGCCCCCCGGGGGGGAAGGTCAAGTTGACCTGGCCATAGAACTGCCGGCTCACGTCGGCGATCTCGTGCCCGGCGTCCGGATCGGGCTCGGTGTCTCCTGCATTGGAGCTCACCGTGACCGGCCCCGTGCCCGAGACCGGATCCGTCGGGATGGTCTCCGTTCCGGTGAGCCCGTCGATGGCGGGCTTGATGCCGAGCGCCTTGAGGTAGCCGAGCAGGTGGTCGAAGGACCGGTTCTCGAGCATGAGGACGACCAGGTGCTTCACCTTGTTCAGCTTGTTGGGCATGGTGCCCTCCTGGGGTCCCGCTCAAGCATGACCCTTTAGTCTTACGGACCGCCCGCGCATTCGCATGAGATGATCCCCCGGGCGGCGGGGTGGCCCGGGCTCCGCGCGCCGCGCGTGCACTCGCTGTTCGAGATGGAGGCGTCTGTGAGTATGAACCGGCTCGCCATCGCCCTGATGGCGTCCCTCTTCGTGAGCCTCGGCTCCTCCGCCTTCGCCAGCGCGGCGGTCACCGACGATGCCTACACCATGGGCTACGCCGCCGCGGTGCTCGAGCGGGAGTTCCGCGTGACCGCGCCGTCGCTCCAGGTTCGGGACGGCGTGCTCACCATCGCCGCCAGCGACCTCGCCGGCGCCGACGGCGCCAGGGTGGAAGCGGCGCTGTCGCGCCTTCGTGGCGTGCGGCGGGTGATCGTCCTGACCGCGCCGCCGAGCCCCGGCTCGCCGGCCGGCGTGGCGGGGCCCGCCCGCACGGCCGCCGCGCCTTCCGCCAGCGCGTCCTCCGCGAGCGCTTCTCCCGGCAGTGGAACCAGCGCCCCCGAGTCCCCCATCCAGCCCGCCGACGTCGCCCGCTTCGAGATCCTGCCCGCCGGATTGCTCTTCCGCCCGCTGCTCGCCGATCCGCGCTGGCCGGCCTTCGGCACGACCATCCGGCACTACTTCGACGACTCGAAGTGGGGGACGGTCGCCGCGGTATCGCTGGGTGACATCCTCCCGATCGTGCGCGGCCGCGCCGGCGAGAGCCTGCTCTGGGAGGCCGGGATACACGCCGCGGCCTGGGGCCTCTTCGACATGGACTCGGGTTCCGCCGACCTCATCAACCTCGACTTCATCGTGGGCGGCTTCGGCAGCCTGCGGTACGGCGCCTGGTCCGGCATCGCCCGGATCTTCCATCGCAGCACGCATCTGGGCGACGAGGAGGTCATCAACCACAAGACCAACCGCCTGAACTTCAGCTACGAGGGGATGGACGCGCGGGTCGCCTACGAGCCCTGGAGCTGGCTCCGCGTCTACGCGGGAGGAGGCTACCTCCTCCGGGTAGAGCCCAAGAACTATGCGCCCTGGAGCCTCACCGGCGGCACGGAGCTGCGCAGCCAGCGGACCTTCGCCCGACTGCGGCCGGTGCTCGGCGTGGACGTGCAGTCGCGCGAGGAGCACGACTGGGAGCCCCAGATCTCCATCCGCGCGGGCGTCGAGCTGGAGAGCCCGGTCGTGCTGGGCCGGAACATCCAGCTCCTGATCGAATACTTCACGGGGAATTCGATGGACGGCCAGTTCTACACCCGGAACGTGGAGTACCTCGGGCTGGGCATTCACTTCAAGTTCTGAGGAACTCGAGCAGGGCCTCGTTGAACAACTCAACGTCAGGCTGATCAGAAAGGTCCAGATGCGACGGCCGCACGGGAGGCGTAGTCGCTCTACGTCGACCGAGCGGCCGAGGGCGCCAACGAAGCAAATGGGCCTTTTTCATCAGCCTCAGCGGAAGCGGGGCATGACCTCGCGCGCGAACAGCTCCATGGAGCGGCGGACCTTGTCCTGCGGCAGCCCGCCGAAGTTCATCCAGCACATCACCTGGCCCACGCCGAGCTGGCGCATGGTCTCGATGTGGCGGGCCACCGTGTCGGGGGCGCCGAACGCGAGCGTCTCCCGCACGAGCCCGTCCCACGTGATGGTGGACAGGCGCTCCGCCATGGCCCGGAAACCCGGCTGCAGCGCCGGATGCGCGTCCTCGATGCGATCGGGGATGACGAATTTCCGGAACGACTCCTGGTACCAGACCTCGGCCTCCTTCGCCTCCGCGAGGGCCTGGGCGTCCGTGTCGGCCACGTAGATCTGCCGCGACACGCCCCAGCGGCCGAGCAGCGCGGCGATCTCCGCGGGCGTGCGTCCCGCCTTCTCGAGCGCGGCCACGTACGTGTCGCGGTTGGTGACGAGCTGCTCGACGGGGCCGAAGAGCACGGAGTTCAGCATGGGCCAGCCGCGGAGCGCGGTGTTCTCGATCCCATCCTTGGAGACGCACACCTGGTAGAGGGGCGGATGCGGGCGCTGCACGGGCTTCGGGATCACGCTGATCTCCGGCACCTGGAAGAAGCGCCCATCGTAGGCGAAGCGGTCCTCCGTCCACGCCCGCTGCATGATCTCCACCGCCTCGTCGAAGCGGTCGCGGCTCTGCTCCTGGGGCACGCGATAGCCGCGGAACTCCGCGGGCCGGTTCCCTCGGCCCACGCCCACGTCGAGCCGGCCGCCGGAGATGATGTCCACCAGCGCCATCTGCTCGGCCAGGCGCAGCGGATGGTGGAACGGGAGGATGGCGGCGGCGAGGCCGATGCGGATGCGGCGCGTGCGCGAGGCGGCGGCGGCGGCGAGCGACGCGGGGTCCACCGAGAGCCCGTAGTCGATGAAGTGGTGCTCGGTGAGCCAGGCCTCGTCGAAGCCCAGCTCCTCCGTCCACTCGATCTGCTCGAGCTCGCGCCGGATGATGTCGGCGTGCCGGTGGCCCGGCGGCGCCTGGAAGAAGAAGAAGGTGCCGAAGCGCATGAGCTCTCAGGCGGCTCGGCAGCCGGGAGCGGTCACGGGCGATCTGGAGCGGGTGAAGTCGGCAGAATGAGGGTGAAGGTGCAGCCGCGCCCGGCTTCATCCTGCACATCGATCCGGCCACCGTGCGCGGCCACCGCTTGGCGGACAATCGCGAGCCCCAATCCCAGTCCGCTCCGGTCCGCACTGCGCTGGACGAAGGGCTCGAAGAGGCTCGCCGGATCGCCGGGCGGGAGCCCGCCGCACCCGTCGTGCACTTGGAGTACGACCGAATCCGCATCCCGCTTCCCTTGCACGTGAACAGTGCCACCGGGACGGGTGAACTTCACCGCGTTGCTCATGAGGTTGCCCACCGCGGATCGGAGCAAACGACGATCCCCGGAGAACGGCAAGCTGGGCTCCGTGTCGACCACGAGCGTCACATCGCGGCTTTCGGCAGCGGCACGTGCATCCTCGATCGTCTCCTGGACCAGAACGCTAAGATCGAAGGAGTCGCGCTCCGGCTCGATCTCGCTCGCCAAGCGGTCGGCGGTCACCACCTGGTCCACTAGCTCACCCAAGCGCCCGAGGTTTCGATCCAGAATCGCATGGAGACGCTTGTCCGCCGGCGTGAAACGAAGCGCGGCCGTGGCGGTGCGCGCCGCCATAAGCGGGTTCCGTAACTCGTGGGCCACGAAGGCGACGTGGCGACCCGTCTGACGACGTTGGTCTTCGTCCCGACGCCGGATGTAACTCGATACCGCATCGACAATCCCCGTATTGATCGATCGAAGGGTGAGCCGCCACTCCGACATGGTGAGGCCGTACGCGGCGCTTTCGACCTCGTCAAGCAGGATCTCGACGAGGATGCCGTACTCCCGAATCACCTCCTCCACGTCGAACCCGGCACGCAGCCGCTGCCTTCCATGATGGGCGGCGGCTCGACTCTCTACGGGGAGCGGGGAGACAACCTGATGGCCCTCTCGGGCTCGAAAGGCGGAGAGCAGCTCGTCGAGGATATGCGGAAGATGGTCCCACAGCTCGCCACGACTCAAGCCCTCGGGGGCTTGCTCCCACTTGATTCGGGTGACCCACCGCTCGAGGATGGCAGCGCGTCGCGAGATCAGTAGCTCACTGAGAGAAGGCAAGTAGCACCTCCGACCCATGCCGATGCATGTGGCATGTCGAACTCGGCTTACGAGAGCCGATCCAGCGTACCATCGAGATATAGCAAAGGGGCGTTCCGACTAGGTCACCCCAAGATAGCGCGATTTCACAGCCTCGTCGGCGGCGAGCTCGGTGGGGCGCGCGGCATGCACGATCTGCCCGCGACTCATGATGGAGATGCGGTCCGCGACCGACAAGGCCAGCGGCAGGTTCTGCTCCACGAGGAGGATCGAGAGCCCCTCGCGCTTGAGCTCGCCGAGCACACGCCCGACTTCCCTCACCAGCAATGGCGCGAGGCCCTCGGTGGGCTCGTCGAGCAGGAGCAGCCCGGGATCGGTCATGAGCGCCCGCCCGATGGCGAGCATCTGCTGCTCCCCGCCGGACAGCTTGTCGGCCCGATTGCCGGCGCGCTCGGCCAGGCGCGGGAACAGCGTCTCGACCCGCGCGAGCGTCCAGCGGCCCCCCGGCCGGCGAGCCACGTCGAGGTTCTCCCTGACCGTCAGTGACGGGAACACCCGCCGGCCCTGCGGCACCAGGCCGAGCCCGGCCGCCACCATCCGGTACGGCGGCCAGCGCGTGATGTCGGCGCCGCGGAAGCGCACGGCGCCCCGGCGCGGCGGCGTGAACCCGATGATGGAGCGCACCAGCGTGGTCTTGCCCACGCCGTTCCGGCCCAGCAGGGCCACCAGCTCACCGTCGCCCACTTGAAGGGACACGCCCTGGAGCACGTGGCTGGTCCCGTAGTAGGTGTGGATGCCGTCCACCTCCAGCGCCGCGCCGCCCCGCTCAGCCACCGAGGTAGATCTCCCGCACCTGGGGATCGGCGCGCACGTCGTCGCGGGTGCCGTCGGCGATGACGCGGCCGTAGTGGAGCACCGTCACCCGCGTGGCCAGGGCGAGGGCAATGTCCATGTCGTGCTCGATCATCAGCACGGTGATGGCGGGATCGAGGCCGGCGAGGAGATCGGCCATGAGCCGCGACTCCGCCGGCGAGAGCCCCGCGGTAGGCTCGTCCAGGAGGAGCAAGCGCGGCTTCCCGGCCAGGGCCAGGGCGATCTCGAGCTGCCGCTGCTCGCCGTGGGAGAGATTGGCGACGCGGGCGGCCGCCACGCTCTCGAGCCCCACCGCGGCGAGAACGGCGCGCGCCCGCTCGCGGAGGGCGGCGTAGGCCGACACCGGGCGCAACATGGAGAATTTGACCGGCGTGAGCGCCTGCACGGCGAGGATGCAGTTCTCCAGCACCGTGAGGCCCCCGAAGAGATTGGTGATCTGGAACGTGCGGGCGAGGCCGCGGGCGGCGCGCCGATGCGCGGGGGCGCTCGTGACGTCCTCGCCGAAGAGCCGGATGGCGCCGCCGGTCACCGGAAAGACGCCCGCGATCAAGTTGAACAGGGTGGTCTTGCCGGCGCCGTTGGGCCCGATGAGGGCCCGGCGCTCGCCCGGCCCCACCGCGAGGCTGACGCCGTCGACGGCGCGCAGGCCCCCGAACGTCTTGAGCACGCCGTCGAGCCGCAGCGCCGCGTCGGCCATCGCCCGCCTACTCGCGCGCCCGGCCGCGCAGGGCGCCCACCACACCCCGCGGGGCGAAGAGGATGACGCCGATGTAGACGGCGCCGAGGATCAGGAGCCAGCGCTGGGTGTAGATGCTGACGAAGTTCTTGAGGAACACGATGACGCCGGCGCCGAGCACGGGCCCGGCGAGGGTGCCGGGCCCGCCCAGCGCCACCATGAGGAGCGCCTCCACCGAGGTGATGAGCTGCACGTCGGTCGGGGAGACGAAGCCGTTGTAGTACGCCCACAGCACGCCGCCCGCCCCCGCGGTCGCCCCCGACAGGACGAAGGCGAGGTACTTGTGCAGCCACGCGTTGTAGCCGAGCCCGCGCATCCGCGACTCGCTCTCCCGGATGCCGCGGAGGGTGAGCCCGAAGGGCGAGGCGACCAGGAGTCCGAGCAGCGCCCAGATGAGCGCGGCCACGATCAGCGTGAAGTAGAAGAACGGCAGCGGCGCGGCCAGGCTGCCCACGAGCGCGAGGTCGGGGCGCGGCACGCCGGAGATGCCGTTGTCGCCCTTGGTCAGCGACACCCAGCGGAAGGCGAGCCCCCACACGACCATGCCCAGCGCGAGCGTGATCATGAGGAAGTAGGTGCCGGTGGCGCGGATGGCGACCAGGCCGAACACCGCGGCGGTCGCCGCGGCGAGCAGGATGCCGGCGACGGCGCAGCCGAGCAGCCCCACGCCGCGCTCGCTGGCGAGAATCGCCACGGTGTAAGCCCCCACGCCCCAGTACGCGGCGTGGCCCAGCGACGGGAGCCCCGTGTAGCCCAGCAGGACGTCGAGGCTCATGGCGAGCACGGCCACGATGAGGGCCTGCGTCACCAGCGTGAGCGGATAGGCGGAGAGGAACGGCGCCGCGACGGCGAGGATCGCGACGACGCCGAGGGCGTAGAGAGCCCGGCGGCGAATCACGCGCGCCCGAAGAGCCCGGTGGGCCGAAGCGCGAGGATCAGCGCCATCGGCGCGAAGAGCGTGAAGTAGGACAGCTCCGGGAACAGCGCCTTGCCGAAGTTGTCGAGGAGACCGACCAGCACGCTGCCCACGATCGCGCCCGGCAGGCTCCCCAGCCCGCCCACGATCACCACCACGAAGGCGTAGGGCAGCACCTCGAAGTCGGTGCCGGGATACACGCCGAGAAAGCCGCCCCCGGCCACGCCGCCCAGCGCGGCGAGCGCCGCGCCGAGCGCGAACACCCCCAGCGACGCCCGCGGGACATTGATGCCCACGCCTTGCGCCATCTCCGCGTCGTCCACCGCGGCGCGCACGAGGGCTCCGATCCGGGTGCGGTCGAGGAGGAGCCAGAGCCCCAGGGCCACTCCCGCGGCCAGCACGATGAGGAACAGCCGGTAGGCGGAGAAGACCACGCCGCCCACCGTGAAGCTGCCGGTGAGCAGGCGCGGCACGGGAATCGAGTAGGGATCGCCACCCCAGATGAGGAGGGCGAGATCCTGGAAGATCAGCGCGAAGCCGACCGTCATGAGCACCTGGCCGAGGGTCTGGCCCTTCAGGCGGCGGAGGAAGAGGCGCTCCATGCCGATCCCGATGAGCGCCACCGCCACCGCCCCGGCGAGAAGCGCGAGCACGAAGCTCTGCGCGCGCACCGCCACGGTGAGGCCGATGTAGCCCCCGAGCATGAAGTAGGAGCCGTGCGCGAGATTGACCACTCGCATAACGCCGAAGATCAGCGACAGGCCGCTGGCGAGGAGGAACAGCAGGGCGCCGTACGACAGGCCGTTGAACGTCTGGATGACCCAGAAGTCCGGCCGGCTCACCGCTCTACCCCAGGCGGAGGAGGCGGGCGCCGGTGCCGCGGATGACGCGATCCTGATCCTTCGTGCCGAGGCCGACCGCCTTGGCCTGGATGGCGGCGAGGGGCCGATCGTAGCCCATGTCGAAGCAGAAGTCGGTGCCGAGGGCCACGCGATCGGCGCCCACGGTCTGGATCAGGTAGCGCAGCGCGCCGGGGTCGTGGCTGATGATGTCGTACGTGAAGCGCCGGAGGTAGGCGGAGAGCGGCTTCCTGGCCACACCCTCGCACTCGGGGCGCACCGCCTGCCCATGCCGCAGCCGGCCGTGCAGATACGGCAGCGCGCCGCCGGCGTGGGGCAGGCACACCTCGAGCTTGGGCAGGCGATCCAGCACGCCGCCGAAGACGAGATGCGACGCCGCGATGGCACTATCAAATGGATTGCCGAGGAGATTCGACAGGTAGAACGGCTTGAGCCGCTGAGCGCCGATCACGTCGATGGGATGGAGCAGGAGCGGCAGCCCCAAAGCGGCCATGCGCGCGAAGATGGGGAAGAAGTCGGGATCCGACAGCTCGCGGCCGCGGACATTGGTGCCCATGTAGACGCCGCGGACGCCGGGCAGCCGCGCCGCGCGCTCCAGCTCCTCGCGGGCGCGCGGCGGATCCTGGAACGGCAGGGTGGCGCAGGCGACGAAGCGATCGGGATGGGCACGGTGGGCGGCGCTCGCCGCGTCGTTCCAGGCCGCGCAGAGCCGCGCGCCGGCATCGCCGTCGGCCCAGTACACCATGGGCGCGGTGAGGGAGAGCGCCTGCACCGCGACGCCGCTGCGATTCATGGCCTTGAGGCGGAGATCGAGGTCCCAGTAGCGGGCTTCCAGCGGCGGCGTGCGGCTCGCGCCCACGTAGAGCGCGGGCCCCCGCGCGTCGCTCCGGTCCACGCCGGCGCCGAATGCGCCCCCGGCGCGCTCCATCTCCGCGATGAAGGCCTCGGGGAAGAAGTGGGCGTGGACATCGACACCGGTGGGCGTGGCCACGGGCGGGGATTCTACTATCAATGGCCGAGCGGTGGTAGTCTCGGGCCGTGCGATTGCCGTCCGAGCGCTTCGACTACTCCCCCATGAAGGGCCGCCCCCGCTGGACGCTGCCCCGCGGCGCGCGCATCGCCGTGTGGACCATCGTCAACGTGGAGGAGTGGGACTTCGAGAAGGCGATGGCCCGCCAGGTCCTCACCTCTCCTCAGGGCGTGGCCACCGTGCCCGACGTGCCGAACTGGGCGTGGCACGACTACGGGATGCGGGTGGGCTTCTGGCGCTTCCTGGACGCCCTCACCAGGCGGAAGATCCGCGCCACCACCGCCGTCAACGCCCGTGTGGTGGAGTCCTACGAGCCGGTGGCGCGGGCGATGCTCGACGCGGGCTGGGAGTTCATGGGCCATGGCGTGGTCCAGGGCGCCATGCATCTCCTGCCGGATCAGCGCGCGGCCATCCGGGAGGCGGTGGAGCTGCTCACCAAGTTCACGGGGAAGAAGCCCAAGGGCTGGCTCGGCCCCGGGCTCAGCGAGACGTGGGAGACGCTCGACTTCCTCGCCGCCGAGGGCATCGAGTACGTGTCGGACTGGGTGAACGACGATCAGCCGTACGAGATCCGCACGACGTCGGGACCGCTGGTCTCGGTGCCCTACTCGATCGAGCTGAACGACATCCCCATGATGGTCATCCAGCACCACACCTCGTCGGAGTGGCTCCAGCGCGGCAAGGATCAGTTCGACCGGCTCTACCTCGAGGGCGAGAAGAACCCGCGCGTCATGGCGATCGCCGTCCACCCCTACATCTCCGGCGTCCCGCACCGGATGAAGTACTTCGAGGCGGTGTACGACTACATCCGGAAGAAGAAGGGCGTGTGGATGACGACGGGCGAGGAGATCTACGAGTGGTACAAGAGTCAGCGGCGCCGAAGCGATTAGCGTCGCCATCCCTCGTTTTCGGGGCGCGTCTGGCTCGCTATTCGCCCCGGCGCATCGCGCGCCACACCTTCTCGGCGGTCAGCGGCATGTCCACGTTGGTGACCCCGAAGGGCCGCAGCGCGTCCACCACCGCGTTGACGATCACCGGCGGCATGACGATGCAGCCCGCCTCGCCCAGGCCCTTCGCCCCGAGGGGATTGTGCGGCGAGGGCGTGACC
>DATEDO010000229.1:0-6904 GCA_035281625.1 Candidatus Methylomirabilota bacterium | reverse complement strand
CGCGCTGGTCGCGGACGGCACGCTCACCGCGCCGCAGGTCGAGGCCGCGACGCGCGCGGGCGTCCCCGTGCTCGACCCGGCCGCGCTGCTGGCCTCCGCCGCGGCGACGGTGGCGCCCGAGCCCGTGGGCGGCGACGCCATGGCCTTCTGGCTCTACACGTCGGGGACCACGGGCACGCCCAAGGCCGCCGTGCACCTCCACCGGAGCCTTCTCGCCGGCCGGGGCTACGGCGCGGAGGTGCTCGGTATCTCGGCGAGCGATCGGATCTTCGTTACGTCCAAGCTCTTCTTCGCCTACGCGCTCGGCAACGCGCTGCTGGTCCCGCTGCTGGCCCGGGCCAGCGCATGCCTGCGCCCCGAGTGGCCGGATCCCGCGGTGGTCGACGTGGTGCTGCGCGGGTATCGCCCCACGCTGTTCTTCGCCGTGCCCACCCTCTACACGCGCCTGCTCGCCTCCGCGCTGCCCGATGACATCTTCGCCTCGGTGCGCGCCTGCGTGTCCGCGGGCGAGCGCCTGCCCGCCGACCTCTACCGGGCCTGGCAAGCGCGCTTCGGCGTGGAGATCCTCGACGGGATCGGCGCCACCGAGACCATCTTCATGGTGCTCTCCGGGCGTCCCGGGGCGAGCCGGCCCGGCACCACCGGGACGCCCGTGCCGGGCACGGAGGCCCGCCTTCTCGACGAGGCCGGACGGCCGGTGTCGCCGGGTCAGCGGGGCCTCTTGTGGGTACGCACGCCGTCCGCGGCCGCCGGCTACTGGCAGCGTCCGGAGGACACGGGGCGGGCCTTCGACGGGCCCTGGTTCCGCACCGGCGACGTATACTACGTGGACGCCGAGGGGTACTGGGTGCACTGCGGCCGCCACGACGATCTCTTCAAGGTGGCGGGGCAGTGGGTGATCCCCGCCGAAGTCGAAGCGGTGGCGCTCCGGCATCCCGACGTGCTCGAGGCGGGGCTCGTGGGGGCCGAGGAGGAACGAGGTCTGATGAAGCCCTATCTCTTCGTGGTGGCGCGCGCGGCGACGACCGACGCGCGGCGGCTCGTCGCCGAGCTGGGCGAGCGCATCGCCCGAGAGGTCCCCGCCCACGCGCGGCCGCGCGAGGTGCGCGTGGTCGCGGGACTGCCCCGCACCGACACCGGCAAGCTCCAGCGCTTCCGGCTGCGCGAGCTCCTGGCGTGAGCGCGGCGCGGCACCGCTGGACGTCCAAGGTGCGCTGGAGCGAGGTGGATGCCGCCGGCATCGTCTTCTATCCGCGCTTCTTCGAGTGGTTCGATCTCGCCACCGAGGCGCTCTTCGAGTCGCTCGGGAAGCCCTGGCCCATCATCTTTCCCCTCTACGACATCGTGGGCGTGCCCATTGCCGAGTCGGGGGCGAAGTTCATGGGGCCGGTGCGCTACGGCGACGAGATCGCCATCGAGTCCCGGGTGACCGAAGTGGGCGCCAAGTCGTTCCGGATAGAGCACGAGGTGAAGGTCGGCGACATCGTGTGCGCGATGGGCTTCGAGGTGCGCGCCTGGGTGGGGCGGCCCAGCACCCCGGGCGATCGTCTGCGGGCCCGCCCCATCCCGGAAGAGATCGTCCGGCTGCTCACCAAGGGTCCGGGTCACGAATTCGAGTAAGGGGTGACGGAGCGATGACGAAGGGCTCGCTCGCCGCGGTGTTCCTGTCCGTGCACACGCCGCGCTACTGCACGCTGGAGGCCGCATTCGAGGGGCGTCTGGCCTCGGAGGTGTTCCGCCCCGTTCGCGACGGGCTCGTCGCCCAGGGCGAGGCGGTGGCCGAGGCGCGGCTCGACGCCATCATCGTCAACTCGTGCCACCTCATCACGACCTTCCCCACCGTGGTGGACGGCACGCCGCGCCATCAGGGCGTGCTCACCGCGCAGGAGGCGCCGGAGATCATCCACGGCGTCGCGTACGACTATCCCGGCGACTATGGCCTGGCCGCCGCGCTGGCCGCGCGGGGCAAGGCGGAAGGGCGCCAGACCGTGCTCGCCAACGACGTCCACTATCCGCTCGACTACGGCACCGTGATGCCGATGGTCTGCTATCTTGACCGCGCCCAGCGCCTGCCCCTGGTCCCGGTGTCGGTCTGCCTCTCCGCCGATCTCGACGAATGCTTCGCCTGGGGCCGCTCGGTGGCCCGCGTGGCCCGCGAGAGCGGAAAGCGCGTGGGCTTCGTGGCCAGCGGCAGCGTGTCCCACAAGCTCGTGCGCGGCCCCGAGAAGGGACCGCTCCCCTCCGACGAGGCCCTCGACCACGAGTTCGCGCGCCTGCTCAGCACCGGAGACTACGAGAAGGTCTGGGCCTGGCTGCCCGGCTACGTCCGCACCGTGGAGGCCGAGATGGGCGGCCGCCACCTCGCGATGATGCTGGGCGCCCTCGTCGAGGCCGGAACGCGCTTCGATGCGCGCGTGCACGCCTACGGGCCGTCCTCCGGCTCCGGCAACTACGTGATTTCCCTGCTCGCGGCGGCGTGATCGCCGAGAACCCGCGGCCTTCGTCCCCCGTTTGTCTTGGTGTACCATCTGGTGGCCCACAACACCTTTCAAGGACTGACACGAGGAGGAGCGAGGCAATGGCGCAACTGACGCGACGGAATTTCCTCGGCGGAGCGGGAGCGGTGGCGGGAACCGCGGCGGCCGGTCCGTGGGTGCTCCGGGCGCATGCCCAGGGCGCGCCGCTCAAGATCGGCCTCGTGTTGCCCTACACCGGCGTGTACGCGGTGCTGGGCGAGAGCATCACGCAGGCGATGGAGCTGGTATTCGCGCGGGAGAACTGGACGGTGGCCGGCCGCAAGATCGAGATGATCAAGGAAGACGACGAGATGAAGCCGCCCGTCGGAATCCGCAAGACGGAAAAGCTCATCGACTCCGACAAGGTCGACATCCTCACCGGGCCCGTGCACTCGGGCATCCTGATGGGGATGCGGGACAAGGTGCACAACAGCAAGACCATCCTCATCGTGTCGAACGCCGGGGCCGACGCGATCGCCCGGGAGCGCTGCTCCCGGTGGATCTTCCGCACCTCCTTCTCGAACTGGCAGCCGAATCAGCCGATGGGGGGCTGGGTCGCCAAGAACGTCTCCAAGGACGTGTTCCTCACTGCCCCCAACTATCAGGCGGGCAAGGACATGATGGAGGCCTTCAAGGAGACCTATCTGCCCGCAGGAGGAAAGGTGGTCGGCGAGGACTATCCGAAGCTTGGCGAGACCGACTACGCCCCCTATCTCACCAAGATCAAGCAGTCAGGCGCGAAGGCGGTGTACGCGTTCTACTCCGGCACCGATGCGGTGAACTTCGTGAAGCAGTTCGCCAGCTTCGGGCTCAAGCAGTCCATCAAGCTCACGGGGGCGGGTTTCCTCACCGAGCCCGACGTGCTGCCGGCGCAGGGCGCCTCGGCGGTCGGCGTGATCACGGGACACTTCTACACCCCGCTGCTCGACAACGCCGCCAACCACAAGTTCGTGAAAGACTTCCGCGAAAAGTACTTCGGTAAGATGCCCGACGGGTTCGCCTGCCAGGGCTTCGATACCGCCGAGGTCATCGTGCGGGCGGTCAAGGCCGTCAACGGCAACACGCAGGACAAGGACAAGCTCGTGGACGCGATCGCAAAAGTGGAGTTCGACAGCCCCCGCGGCCGCTTCCGCTTCGATCCCAAGACGCACAACGTGATCCAGCCCTATATCTACGTCCGCGAGGTGCGCGAGGTGTACGGTGGCCTCAACAACGTGCCCATCGACAAGGTCGCGGACGTCCGTGACCCCGGGACGGGGTGCACGCTGCCGGCGTAGCGTTGTCGCGGTCGTCAGCGGCGGCCCGGGCGGCGGCACCATCGCCATCGCTCGGTACCGCACTCTCCGGGAGCTGGGGCCGCCGCCCGGGCCGCCGGGACGTCGCGCGCGCTCACCGCGGGCCCATGCCCCGCCGCTCCGATCTCTCACCGCCCTGGCATGCCCGCTGATCTCTTCGCGCAGGCGCTGAACGGCCTCTCGTACGGCGTCCTGCTGTTCCTCCTGTCCGTCGGGCTCACGCTGATCTTCGGGATGCTCGACGTGGTGAACCTCGCCCACGGCTCGTTCTACATGCTCGGCGCCTACGCCGGCCTGACCCTCATCGCGGCCACTGGAAACTTTTGGCTCGCGCTCGGCCTGGCTCCCGTCGTCGTGGGGGTCATCGGGGCGCTGGTGGAGCGGAGCTGCCTGCGCCCGCTCTACCGTCGCGGGCCTCTCGATCAAGTGCTCCTGACCTTCGGCCTCATCTACGTGTTCGAGGACCTCGTGAAGTGGATCTGGGGGGGCCGCATTCGCTCGATCTCGCCGCCGGAGTTGTTCTCTGGCTCCGTGAGCCTGCTGGGCGCCACCATCCCCTCCTATCGTGTTTTCGTCATCGTGTTCGGGCTGGCTATGGCGGTGGCCCTCTGGCTCGTCATCGAGCGCACCCGGCTCGGCGCGATCATCCGAGCCGGCGTGTTCGATGCCGAGATGTCCGCCGGGATGGGCATCAATGTTTCGCGTGTCTTCACCCTGGTCTTTGCCTTCGGCGCAGCGCTGGCCGGGCTGTCCGGCGTCATCGCGGGCCCGATCCAGTCGGCGTATCCGCCGATGGGGGCGAGCATCCTCATCCCCGGCCTCATCGTGGTGGCGGTGGGTGGGCTGGGCAGCCTCAAGGGGTCCCTCGCGGGCAGCCTTCTCATCGGCCAGGCGGAGACTTTTGGCAAGGCCTGGCTCCCCGGCGCGTCCATGCTCATCATTTACGTGGTGATGGCGCTCATCCTCCTGTTCCGCCCGCAAGGGCTCTTCGGCCGAGCCCTCAGATGAGAGCGCGCGCGGCGGCCCTCGTCGTCCTGACCGCTGCGCTGGCGGTCTTTCCGCTCTTCGCCGGGACGTATCCCGTGAAGCTCCTCCAGGAGATCCTCATCTTCGGCATCTTCGCGATGAGCCTGGACCTGCTCATGGGCTATGCCGGCATGGTGTCCTTCGGCCACTCCGCCTTCTTCGGCATCGGGGCGTACACGGCCGCCCTCATGCTGGTGAAGTGGCCGGGGCTCACGACCGCGCTGCTCCTGCCTGCGGCGGCCGCGGCGGTCGGGGCGCTCGTCATCGGCTATTTCTGCGTCCGCGTCAGCGGCGTGTACTTCATCATGCTCACCCTGGCGTTTTCGCAGATGTTCTACGCGGTCGCGTTCCAGAACGCCTTCGTGGGCGCCGAGGACGGGATCACCGGCGTGCCACGCCCGTCCGTGCTGGGCATGGACATCGGGAACCCCGCCCGCTTCCATGTCTACCTCGTGGCCGTCGTCGGGCTCGCCGCACTCTTCCTCTGGCGCGTGGCTCGTTCGCCGTTCGGGCACGTCCTGCGCGGCATCCACGAGAACGAGTCGCGCATGCAGGCGGTCGGATATCCCGTGAACCGGTACAAGCTGCTCGCGTTCGTGGTGGCCGGCACCGTGGCCGGGATTGCCGGCTCGCTCTATACGCAGTTCCAGGGCTCGGTCTCACCGGACGCATTCTTCTGGACCACCGCGGGCGAGGCGCTTCTCATGGTCATCATCGGCGGCACCGGGACGCTCGGGGGCGCCTTTCTCGGCGCGGCCGCCTTCATCCTGCTTCAGAGCCTCGTCTCCTCGTACACCGAGCGCTGGATGCTCATCCTCGGGTTGACCTTTGTGCTGCTCGTGCTCTTCGCGCCCGGGGGCATCGTGGGCACGTTGCGGGGCCGCGTGGGACTTCGCGCGTGACCGAGACGGCGCTGCTGGCGCTGGATCGGCTGTCTCGGTCATTCGGGGCCTTGGCCGCGGTGAACGCCGTCTCGCTTCAGATCGCTCCGCGCGAGCGCCGGGCCATCATCGGGCCGAACGGCGCAGGGAAGACTACGCTCTTCAACTTGATCACGGGGCATGTGGCACCGAGCGGAGGCCACGTCATCCTGGGCGGCACGCCCATCACCGGGCTCGCCCCCCATATCGTGGCCCGGCGCGGACTGGCGCGCTCCTTCCAGCGCAACAACCTCTTCCCCCGGCTGTCCGTGCTCGAGAACCTGCGTCTGGCTGCCGCCGCCGACGGGCAGGGCAGCTGGGATCTCCTCGGCTCGGTGAGTCGGCTGCGGGTCCCCCTCGCCCGCGCCCGGGAGACCGCGGAAGCAGTCGGGCTCGCGGAGCGCCTCGACGTGCCCGCGGGAGCGCTCTCGTACGGCGAGCAGCGCCAGCTCGAGGTGGGCATCGCGCTCGCCACGCGGCCCAGGCTGCTGCTCCTCGACGAGCCGACCGCGGGAATGTCGCCGGAGGAGACGGACCGGATGACGCGGCTCCTCGTCGGGCTGCCGCGCGAGGTCACGCTGCTGATCATCGAGCACGACATGGACGTCGTCGCCTCGCTCGCCGACCGGGTCACCGTGCTCCACTACGGCGAAGTGCTGCTCGAGGGCTCGTTCGCCGAGGTGAAGGCCGATCCGCGGGTCTACGAAGTGTACCTGGGCTCCGCCTGATGGAGGGTGCGCCCGTCGGCTGATGGCCCTGCTCGAGGTCGACGCTGTCCACACGTACTACGGCGAGAGCCACGTGCTCCACGGCGTATCGCTCCGCGTGGACGCGGGCGAGGCGGTCGCGCTGCTCGGGCGCAACGGGGCGGGGAAGACCACGGCGATCCGGACGATCGTCGGCTTCACCCCGCCGCGCGACGGGCGCGTCGTGCTGGACGGGCGGCCGATCCAGGGCTGGCCGTCGCACCGGATCGCGCGCGCCGGAGTCGCGCTGGTGCCGCAGGGCCGGCGCATCTTCGCCCCGCTCTCGGTCCGGGAGAACCTGCTGCTGGGCGCGCGGCCGGCGGCGGTCGGCGGCTCCGCGCCGGGCGCCGGCTGGACGCTCGAACGCGTGCTCGCGCTGTTCCCGCGCCTGCGCGAGCGGA
>DATEDO010000228.1:0-15987 GCA_035281625.1 Candidatus Methylomirabilota bacterium | reverse complement strand
TCGGCGGGGCGCGGCGGCGCGGGCGGGGTGACGCGGGCGGCCAGCGGGAACGCGTCGCGGCCGGCCACGTCCGCGGGCAGGTCGAGATGTACCGGACCCCGCGGCTCCGCGAGCGCCAGCTGCACCGCATGCGCCACCCAGTGGCTGGCGGAGTCACGCGTCACCGTCACCGTTCCCTTCACCAGCGCGCCGAGATGCGCGCCGTGATCCACCGTCTGATGCGTGGTGAAGGTCAGAGCGGCGTCCGGGTGCCGGTCGCTCACGTACAGCATGGGGGCGCGGTCCAGGCGCGCATAGGCGAGGCCGGTGGCGCTGGCGGTGACCCCGGGCCCGAGCGTGGACAGGGCGGCGCCGGGCGCGCCGGACAGCTCCCCCGTCACCGCGGCCATGATGCAGGCCGCCCATTCCTGATGCGCGAGGACGAAGGGGAGCCCCTGCACGCGCGCGGCCTCCAGCAGCTCGAGATTGGAGCCACCGCCCGGCACGCCGAAGAGGCGCGGAACGCCGGCCTGGCGCAGCCCGCTGACGAGGAGATCGGCGACGGTGGGCATCGGGGCTCCTGCATTCTTCATCAGCGCGCCACGTTTGTCCATCGCCGGGGTAGTTTCTACCCGCGGCAATCCTTCCCCCACTCGCTGCGGCTGGCGCCTTCCCCCCGCGAAGTCATCGAGATTGCTGCGCGTCCGGGCGGGGCCGTCTCGGCACGACCCTTGCCACCCCGTACGAACCAAGGAGGGCTGCGCCAATGCTCGAGACCATTGCTGTCGTGTTGCTGCTGCTCTGGGCCCTGGGCCTGGTCACCTCATACACGGTAAGCGGCTTCATCCATATCCTGCTGGTCGCCGCGGTCGTCGTCATCCTCGTCCGCGTGATCCAGGGTCGACGCCCGGTCTGAGGACGTGCGTCGCCGTCTCACGCTGCTGGTGACGGCCGTGGCCGTCGCGGCCACGGCCTGCATCACCGCGCCGTCTCCGGACACGCCGGTGCGGCCCATCGTCCAGGTGGACCCTACCGACCTCCAGGCGCGGAGGTTCGGGAATACCGCGAGCGATGTCCTCACCAATCCCGCTCTCGAGTCGAAGATCCGCGCTCTGTTCGGCGCGGACTGGGCCCTCACGCCCGGAGCGCGCGTGCGCGCGCCCGCCTCGTCCTTCTTTGCCAGCGCCGATCCGCCGCGCACCGTGCGCAGCCGCGAGGCGGAATACGTCGCGGTGACCGGGTGCGGGGGCGCGGGCTGCCGCCTGCAGCGCGTCTTGCTGCTCATCCGGGGCGACGGGGAGCACCTCCTGGCGCGGCTGGACGAGGGCGGCTTCGGTCACTACTACTCGTACGGTCCGGGGGCCACCATGACCCCCGCCACCCGCGCGCTGCTCGATGGAGCCCGCGACGCCGTCGATCAGCCCGCCTGAGGAGATTTCCATGACGTTCAGCGTGCACGAGGCCCTGAAGCCCCATGGGCTCAAGGGCATATCCGAGGATCAGATCGAGCAGCACTGGGACCTCTACAAGGGCTACGTGAAGAACACCAACGAGCTGATGGCCGAGCTCGAGCAGACCGAGCGCGGCACGCGGCACTGGTCGGAGGTGAAGCGCCGGACCGCCTTCGAGCTGGACGGCATCGTGCTCCACGAGCGCTACTTCGAGAACTTGAAGGCGGGTACGCGCCTCCGGCCTCAGGGCCAGCTCGCGCGAAGCCTGGCCGCCTCGTGGAAGAGCGTGGACGACTGGCGCGCCGACTTCACCGCCACCGGGCAGATGCGTGGAGTGGGCTGGGCCATCCTCTATTTCGACGTCACCACGAGCCAGCTCTTCAACTGGTGGGTGGGCGACCATGAGAACGGCCATCCCGCGGGCTGGACGCCCATCCTCGTGATGGACGTCTGGGAGCACGCTTACATGGTGGACCACGGCGCCGGCGGCCGGAAGGAATACGTCGAGGCGTTCATGGAGAACATCAACTGGGACGTCGTGGAGCGCCGCTTCGAGGATCACCGCGGGCGCAACGGCTAGCGTTGCCCGACCGGGCGATCAGCGGGCGGCGAGCGCGGCGACCCCGAAGCCCGCGAGGATCGCCCCGGACAGGCGGTTGATCCACTGCATGGCGCCCCGGGTGAGGCGGTTCCGGAAGGCGCCGGCGATGCCGGCGAGGATCAGCCACCAGAGGCCGGAGCCCAGGAACACGCCGGTCACCATCAGCGCGGCCGGGGCGAAGCGCGGCCCCGCGCCGCCGGCGCCCGCCGTCCCGAGCCCCAGCCCCGCGAAGATCGCCACGAAGGACAGGATCGTCGACGGGTTGGTGAGGGTCAGCCCCAGCGTGGAGAGATACGCGCCGGCAAGCCCGCGCCGGCCATCGGCCCCCGCCGTCCCGGTGGCGGGCCGGGCGAGAAACGTGCGCGCACCGAGGTAGCAGAGAAAGGCCCCGCCCACGAGCCGCAGCGGCCCCTGCCCCCGCACCAGGAGCGTGGAGAGCGCGGTGAGCCCGAAGCCCGCGATGGCGCCGTACATGGCGTCCGCGGTGGCCGCGCCCAGGCCCGAGACGAAGCCCACCGCGCGCCCGTGGGCCAGCGTGCGCCGGATGCAGAGGAGGCCGATGGGCCCGACCGGCGCCGCGATGGAGAAGCCAATGATGAGGCCCCGCGCGAGCTCGAGCACGAAGGCCGGTCAGCCGGCGAGGCGGGCGAGGACGGGCCGCATCCGCTCGAGCGCCTTGCGGATGTTGGCCTCGGAGTTCGCGTACGACAGCCGCAGATACCCCTCGCCGTACTCCCCGAAGGCGGAGCCGCCGAGCACGGCGACGCCGGCCTCGTTCAGCAGCAGGCTCGCGACCTCCGCGGAGGGCCGCCCGAGCTTCTTCACGTTCGGGAACACGTAGAACGCGCCGCGCGGCGAGCGACAGGACACGCCGGGCAGCGCATCGAGCCCGGTCACGATGATGTCGCGCCGCCGCTTGAACTCGGCCACCATCGCGTGCACCGGCTGCTGGTCACCCTGCAGCGCGGCGATACCCGCCCACTGGGTGAAGGCGGCGGTGCAGGAGTTGGAGTTCACCATGAGCCGCGCCACGTGATCGGCGAGGTCGCGCGGCATCACCCCGTAGCCCAGCCGCCAGCCCGTCATGGCGTAGGACTTCGAGAACCCGTCCAGGATGATGGTGAGGTCCTTCATGCCCGGGAAGGCGGTGATGGAGGCGAACTCCCCGTCGTAGAGGAAGGACTTGTAGATCTCGTCCGCGAGCACCGGGATGCGGTACGTGCGGGCCGCCTCCGCGATGCGCCCCAGCTGATCCTTCTCGAGCACGCCCCCGGTGGGGTTCTGGGGCGAGTTCAGCACGATGAGCCGCGTCTTCGCGGAGACCTTCTTCTCGAAGAGCTCCATGTCGAAACCGAAGCCGGACTCCTCGCGGAGGGGAATGGGCACGCCCTTGCCGCCGACGAAATTGATCACCGATTCATAGATGGGGAACCCGGGGTTGGGATAGATCACCTCGTCGCCCGGGTCCACCAGCGCGGTGATGACGAAGTACATGATGGGCTTGGCGCCGGGCGTGACGACGATCTCGTCCGGCTCCACCGGAAACTGCCGCGTCGCGCCCACGTCCTTGGCGATGGCCTCGCGGAGCTCGGGCAGCCCGGCTGCCGGCCCATAGTGCGTGGCGCCGCCGTCCAGCGCGCGCTTGGCCGCATCGCGGATGTGGACGGGGGTGTCGAAATCGGGCTCGCCGATCTCGAGGTGGACGATCTCCTTGCCCTGGCGCTCGAGCGCCCTGGCGCGGGCCAGCACCTCGAAGGCCGACTCCGTCCCCAGCCGCGACATCCGCTCCGCGAATCGCATGGCGTCGGCCATTATACTCGCAGACGTGGATCTCGTGGCGGTCCCGGCGGGCTGGGCGGAGGCGGCGAACGGCCCGCGCATCTGGGTCGAGGCCTTCACGGTGGGCCGCTATCCCGTGACCAACGCCGACTACGCGCCCTATCTCGCCGCGTCCGGCGCCCCCGCCCCACCCTGGTGGACGCACGCGGACTTCGCCGATCCCGAGCAGCCGGTGGTGGGCGTGTCGTGGCACGAGGCGCTGGCCTACTGCCGCTGGCTCTCCGCGATCGACGGCCGACCCTACACGCTCCCCACCGAGGTCCAGTGGGAGCGGGCGGCGCGGGGGGGCGCGCAGTGGCGCTTCCCCTGGGGTGACGCGCATCCCGGCACCGGGCGACCCGATCGCCCGCCCCGCGTCACCGAGGGTACGCCCAATCCCCTCGGGCTCCACGCGCTGTCGGGCGTCTGCCACGAGTGGTGTCTCGACGGGGACGACGCGCGGCGCGCCTCACGGGGCGGCGCCTGGCGGCATCAGGATCCCTGGACGCCCGTCGCGGGGCGCTCGTCCCTCCCGCCCGCGCTCCGCTACTCCGACTACGGCTTCCGCGTGGTGACCGCGGCGTCCCGGAGGGCGCCGTTCGACGGCGCGTGAATGTAGAGGTCGGCCGGGCGCGGCCGCGGCCCGCCCAGGAGCGTCGGCGGCCGCATGGCGTAGGTGACCGGACGGGCGTGATCGCCGAATTGACGGTCCGCGTTGTAGACGCGGCTGAACTTCCAGAGGCTCTTGAAGAAGTTCGTCTGCCCCCGGAGCAGCTGCGGCACCACGATGCCCGCTACGCCGCGCAGGGCCGCGAAGCCCAGGTGCTTGCGATTGATGACGGCCTGGGTGCTCACGAGCTCCTCGTAGAACCGCCGGAGGGGCAGACGGGTCGGCACCACCGCGTGCTGCACGTCAAAGAGCCGGTAGTCGAAGGTGGTCAGCCGGCGGGCGTCGGTGAACCAGATCTCGGTGCCGGGATAGGGGGTGGTCACGGTGAGGTGAACGATCTCGGGCACGCTCAGCGCCCACTCCCGGACCATGGCGAAGCGCTGCTCGTCCCAGTCGGGATCGGCGATGATGTTGACGGCCACGGTGAGGTCCAGCTCGCGGGCCACCTCGAGGGCACGGAAGTTGTCGCTGGGGGTGATGCGCTTGCGGTGAGCCTTGAGCGTCTCCTCGTCGATGGCCTCGAGACCGAGGAACATGTAGCGGAGGCCGAGGCGCTTCCAGTAGGCGAAGAGCTCGCGGTTGCGGAGGAGCACGTCGCAGCGGGTCTCCAGGTAATACTCCTTGCGGATCCGGCGCCGCTCGATCTCGGCGCCGATGGCGAAGCCGTGCTCGGGATGGACGAACGCCACGTCGTCCACCAGGAACACGTTCGGCTCCTCGATGCGCGCCAGGTCCTCCGCCGCCGCCTCGGGGGAGGCCTTGCGATAGCTCCGGCTGTAAAACGTCCACGCGCTGCAGAACGAGCAGTCCCATGGGCAGCCCCGCGTCAGCTCGGCGGAGGCGCACGGATCGAGGACGCCGATGAAGTACTTCCGCCGTCGGCGCGTGAGGTCGCGGGCGGGCAGGAAACGATCGAGATCGTCGAGGAGCGTGGGGGCGGGGCCGGCGCCGTGGCGCGTGACGACGCCGGGCAAGGTCTCGAGTCGGCGATCGCCGCGCGCCTCGAGGAGGCGCGGCGTGATCACCTCGCCCTCACCACGGACGATACAGTCGAGCGCGGCGCCGGCGTGGTCCAGCACCTCGGGCGCGATGAAGGAGACGCTGTGGCCGCCCGCGAAGATGAGCGCCTCGGGCCGCCGCCGCCGCGTCTCGCGCGCGAGATCGATCACCTCGGGCACGTTCGCGAGATAGTTGACGGAGAAGCCGACCGCGTCGGGCCGGAAGCCGTCCATCTCCCGCATGAGATCCCCCTGCGCGAAGATCTGCAGGTCCACCAGCCGGACGTCGTGACCGGCGGCTCGCACCGCCGCCGCGACGCGCTCGAGGCCGAGGGGCTCCAGGCGGAGGTAGATCTCGGAATACATCAACGGACTCGGATGGACGAGGAGCACGCGCATGGGATGATTCTACTGAAGAGCTACGCTAAGGCGTCGAGGGCACTAAAGAAGGCGCGTATGTCGTCCGCGTCGTTGTAGAGATGCGCGGACACACGGATGCGACCGTCGCCGCCCCAGACGAGAACGCCGCGCTGCGCGAGACGCGCCGCCAGACCGGCGCCGTCGTCCTCGAGGAAGCAGACATTGCCCGCCCGCTCCGCCGGCGCCTCCGGCGTGACGACCTTGCGGCCGCGCTCCGCGAGCCCGTGGATCAGCGCGGCGCCGAGCGTCTGCGCGTGGCGCTCGACGGCGGCGGGATCGAGCCCCTCCGTGCGCGCGAGGGCGTTGTCGAGCACGAACAGGGGCAGGAGCGCGGGGTTGCCTGCTTCCAGGCGCGCCGCGTCCTCGCGGAGCGGCATGGCGAGCGGGTCGGTCGAGCCAAGCCGCCGCGCGACGCTGTGCCAGCCGAGCGTGGCGGGCTGGAGCTCCCCCACCCGCGCGGCATCGTAGGCGAAGATGCCGACGCCGTGGGTGGCGAGCAGCCACTTGTAGCACGACGACACGACGAAGTCGCAGAGCCCCGCGGGGACGGGCACGACGCCGAAGGCATGCGTGGCGTCCACCGCGAGCCAGGCGCCCCGCGACCGCGCCAGCTCGGCGCACCGGGCGAGATCCAGGCGCTGGCCGGTGAGGAAGCTCACGTGGCTCACCAGGATCAAGCGTGTGCGCGCGTCCACCGCCGCGGCGAGAGCATCCATGGAGAGATGATGGCCGATGGCCCGGACGACGCGGGGCTCGACCCCGCGATCGCGCAGGCCCACCACCGGATACACGAGCGACGGATACTCCAGGTCGGCGAACACGGCGTTGTCACCCGGCCGCCAGTCCACCGCGCGCACGGCCTGGTTCAGGCCCTCCGAGGCGTGAGCGAGAAAGGCCACGCGGGCCGCAGGCACGCCGAGCCGCGCCGCCACGCGCGCCTTGGCCCGGGCGTACACGCGGAAGATCTCCTCGCGCCCGGCCATGCCGCCGCTCTTGAGCTCGCCGAAGCGGCGGCAGGCGCCGTCGTGCGAGCGGAGCCACGGGGCCTCGCCGCCGGTGCAGAGATGCGCGACCGCGTCCAGGCCGACGAACTCCGACTTCGGGACGAGGCTCATCTCACCAGAGGCTGGCCGGCATGGGGAGCCCCTCGAAGTCGGCCACCGGCAGGGGATCCGGCAACCCCACCCCCAGCTCGGTGGCGACCACATGGAGCTGGCGCAGATGCTGGGCGGCGTGCCAGGTGGTGCGCTCGAGGAGATCGTGGCCGGTCTGCGGCCCGTAGTACACGCGGATGACGCGCGCGTATTCTCCCGCGCCGGCCCCCTCGAACCAGCCGCCGAGGCGCCCGCGCACGAGCGCGCCGTAGCGCGCCACCGCCGCGCCGTCGGCGAGATCGGCGGGCGCGCGCTCCTGCAGCCAGGTCTCCGGGAACTCGCCCATGTCCATCCCGTCCGCGAAGGCCAGGGACAGGCGGAAGACGTGGAAGCCGAGGTTCAGGAGATCCCGGTCGCGCTTCGCGGGCTTGTGGGCGAGCGCGGCCGGCGGCAGCGCCACCATGAGCCGGCCGGTGAGGGCGAGGATGCGGTCGAGACGCGCCGCCAGCTCCGCGGGTGATAGCTGGACGGGCGGGCGGTAGTCCACGCCGACGAGCGCCGCGTAGCCCGGCGGGTTCCAGCCGTGCACGACCCGTCCGTCCGGCAGGGCGACGGCGGGCACCCCGGGCACGCCGAGGGCCCGGAACTCGTCCAGGCCGGCGGGATTCCCCTCGATGTTCACCGGGTCGAACTCGACCCCCCAGGACGAAAGCAGCTCCTTCGTCTTGGCGCAGCTGCTTCAGCCGGGACGGTAGAAGACGCGGGCGCGCATGGCCCTCATCTTACGCTCAGGCTGAAGAAGACGTAAAGCGTGTGGCGGTCCGCGAATACGAGGTCGAGGAGACCGTCGCCGTCCACGTCGGCGGCGGCGAGATTCGACTCGATGGGCCCGCGCAGGGTCACGCTCCACCGCTCCACCCAGCGGCTCCCATCCAGCTCCAGCGCGGCCAGCGCCACACGCGACTGACGCGGGAGCACCACCTCGGGCCGGCCGTTGCCGTCGAAGTCGGCGACGAGCGCCTGATCCTGGTTCCGCGACCCCGCCGCGTGCGAGCCGAAGCCGGGCGCCTGAGCCACCACGGCGAGCGCGGCGCCCCGGCGGCGGAGCGCGATCAGCACGCCTCCCGAGTGGGGCAGCCGGACCGCCACCACCTCGGGAGCGCCGTCGCCGCCGAGATTGGCCGTCCCGATCACGTGCACCCAGTCATTGCCGGGGCTGGGCGCAGGACTCTCGGCGAGGGGGACGAGGCTGCCGTCGCGCCACACGAGGGCGGCCACCACCGTGCCCGGCTCGCCCGCGCTCCGCGCCAGCAGCACCGCGGGGCGGCCGCCCTCGCTGATGGGCGCCAGGACCGGCACGAGGTCCTCGTAGGCGGCGCCGGCCACGGTGTGGCGGCCACGCAGCGAGAGGCCGAAGGGGGTGACCCCGATCACCGTCACGCCCGCCGCCTCGACGCGGTCCCCCAGTATGCCGTGGCCGAAGCGATCGGTGGGATCGGACAGCACCACCGCGTCCGGCAGCCCGTCGCCGTCGAGGTCTCCGAGCGTGATGCGGGCGTCGGCCAGCGCCCGCGCCTCCACGCGCGACACGATGCGCGGCACGGAGGGCAGGCTCGCGATCAGCACCACCGCGCCGTCGGCAGCCACCGCGAGGAGATCGTCCCATCGCTGGCCGGGGAGCCGGACGGGCAGCGGAAAGGACAGCCGCGAGAGCGGAGCGCCCACGTCGTAGCTCCGCAGCGCGCCGTCGCTCCACAGCAGCAGCCGTCCGTCCTTGCCGACGAGGGCGAGGCCGCGATGATCCTCGTCGACCGACACCACCGCGGGGGAGGCGTCCGGGCTCACCGCTTCGCCGTAGCGGGTGGCCACGCCGAGGCCACCTCGAGTGGCCCCGAGTATCCACAGGGTACCGTCGCGATCCACCGCGGCCAGCCGCTCCGAGCCGAGCACGACGACCCAGCGCATGGGCACCGCGGTGGCGATGCCGAAGGCCTGCCAGCGCGGGAAGGTCCCCCGCCCCGCCGCGACACGGTTCGCGGAGACATTCCCGAAGGACAGCGGCCACGCGCCGGCGACGCGGGCGACGGAAGCGAGAACGCAGAGGGTGAGGAAGGCTCCGAGTGAGGCGGCGGCGCGCCGCCTCATCCGGCCGCCTCGCCGCGGGCGCCTCCGTCCCGCGCGTGACGGGCGGCGAGGGCGGCGGCGAGAGAGGCCAGCTCGTCGAGGAATGGATCCCGCGGCAGGTCCGCCTTGATGGCGCGGCAGGACACGCACGCGGTGAGGCTGTTGTCCAGGCGCCGCCGGTCCGCCACGCTGGCGCGGGCGCTGAAATGATCGACCACGAGCAGCAGGCCGCGGCGGCGCCCCTCCGCCTGGAACACCCCGGCCGGGGTGCGGCCGCAGTACCGACAGGTGTAGTCGTCGCGGTCGAACACGATGGCCTCCCACAGGGCGGCCAGCGTCTCGTTCTTGATGCGGCGCCGGGCGAGGGCATCGACGTGCCGCTGCTCGAGGGCCCGGGGGCCGTCGGGGATGACGCCCTCCTGGACGAGGCGGGCGAGGGCAGTGTCGATCTCGCCCGCCGCGCGCGCCCCCCGCGCCTTCATGTCCCGGATGAGCTCACGCGAGAGCAGGCCCTGATTGGTGGGAACTTCCCGGCCTCCGCTCCACGCCGGCAGCTCCCGGTAGCGCCGATATCCGGCGACGAGCTCCGTCCAGCTTCCCGACGGCACGGGGGTCAGCGGCCCTTGAAGCTGACGGGCTGCTTCGCGGCGAAGGCGCGCACGCCGGCGCGGAAGTCCTCGGTGTGGCCGGAGGCGGCGATGGCCTGCGCCTCCAGCTCCATCTGGGTCTCGAGGCTCTCCTGCGTGGACTGGTGGAAGAGCGCCTTGGCGCGACCGAAGGCGAGGGTCGGACCACTGGCCAGCTCGCGGGCGAGCGCGGCGAGCGCCCCCGGGAACTCGGCGTCCGGATGCACGCGATTCACCAGACCCCAGTCGAGGGCCTCGCGCGCGCCGAGGACGCGATTGGTGTAATGCAGCTCCAGCGCCCGCCGGAGCCCGATGAGCCGCGGCAGGAAATACGACGAGGAGCCGTCGGGAGACGCGGCGATCCGGGAATAGGCCATGGTGAACTTGGCGGACTCCGCCGCCACCACGAGGTCCCCGCCGAGGGCGAGGCTCATGCCCCCGCCCGCGGCGATGCCGTTCACGCCCATGACGACGGGCTTGGGCGAGCGCGCCAGGCGGGACACCGCCCCGTGCAGATACGTGGTCAGCTCCTTGATCACGATGCCGACCCGATCTCCCGCCTCCGCGAAGTCCTTCACGTCGCCGCCCGCGCAGAACGCCTTGCCGGCGCCGGTGATCACCACGCAGCGCACGGCGCGGTCCTCGTCGGCTTCCAGCGTCGCGTGGAACAGCTCGCGCCCCAGCGTCAGGTTGAGCGCGTTGTACGCATCGGGCCGGGACAGGGTCAGGGTCGCGACCCCGTCCTTCACGTCGTAGCCCAGTGTCTGATAGCTCATCGCGGTCTCCCGAGGGCCCTCAGCGCCGTTCGCCGACGCGGTGGAACTTCAGCAGGTTGGTCGTGCCCGTCACCCACATGGGGGACCCCGAGATGATGACGAGCACGTCGTTGTTGCGCACCGTCCCGTCGCCGAGCAGCGTGGACTCGATCTCGTCCAGCATCTCGTCGGTCGACTCGACCTTTCGGATGAGACGCGAGCCCACGCCCCAGTAGAGCCCCAGCCGGCGCTGCACCTCCGGGAAGGGCGTGAGGGCGAGGATGGGGACGTCCGGCCGCTCCTCGGAGATGAGCCGCGCGGTGAACCCGGACTGGGTGAAGGCCACGATGGCCTTGGCGTGGAGCACGCGGGCGGCGTGACAGGCCGCCTGCGAGGTGGCTTCGGGGAATCCGTAGGGCTCGCTTCGATCGCCGCGCCGCTGGTCGGCGGGATTGCGCGACAGCGCGCGCTCCGCGCGCTCGGCGATGCGCGCCATCACCGCCACCGTTTCCGCGGGGAAGCGGCCGGTGGCGGTCTCCGCCGACAGCATGGTGGCGTCGGCGCCGTCGAAGATGGCGGTGGCGACGTCGGTGACCTCCGCGCGGGTGGGCCGAATGTGGCGCACCATCGACTCCAGCATCTGGGTGGCCACGATCACCGGCACCTTGGCCAGCCGCGCCTGCCGGATGACCTCCTTCTGGATCACCGGCACCTCCTCGAGCGGCACCTCCACCCCGAGGTCGCCGCGCGCCACCATCACCGCGTCCACCAGGGGCAGGATGGCGGGGAGATTCCCCACCACCTCCGCCCGCTCCAGCTTGGCGATGATGGGCAGATCGGCGCCCTGGTCGTGGATGAACTTCTTCACCTCCTGGATGTCCGCGGCGGTGCGCACGAAGGAGACGGCCACGTAGTCCACGCTCTGGGCGATGCCGAAGCGGAGATCGTCCTTGTCCTTCTCGGTGAGGGAGGCCACCGGCACGGGGATGCGCGGGAGCGAGATCCCCTTGTGGTCCGACACCACGCCGCCCGCGGTGACCCGGGCCACCGCCTCCTCGGGCGACGCCGACTCCACCACGAGCTGGATCATCCCGTCGTCCATCCACACCTGATCGCCGCGCTTGAGCACCGGCAGGAACTCGGGGTGGGACAGGGTGGCGCGGGAATCGGTCCCCATGATGTTCTTGGCGGTGAGGGTGAAGGTCTCGCCGTTGAGGAGGAGGGCCTGACCGCCCACGAAGCGCCCCAGGCGCACCTTCGGCCCCTGGAGGTCCTGCACGATGGTCACGGGATGCCCCCACGACGCCTCCCCCTCGCGAATGGTCCGGATGACCTCGGCATGCTCGTCGTGGGTGCCGTGCGAGAAGTTGAGGCGAGCCACGTCCATGCCGGCCGCCACCATGCGGTCGAGCATTTCGCGGCTCGAGCTGGCGGGGCCGATGGTGCAGACGATCTTGGTGCGTCTCATGCGCGATCTCCCGCGGGCGACAGCGCGCGGTGCAGGAAGTGGCCGGTGTAGGACTTCGCGTTCTTCGCGACCTGTTCCGGCGTGCCCGTGGCGATGACGCGGCCGCCCTCGTGGCCCCCCTCGGGCCCGAGGTCGATGATCCAGTCCGCCGTCTTCACCACGTCGAGATTGTGCTCGATGATCACCACGGTGTTGCCCTGATCCACGAGCTGATTCAGGACCTGGAGGAGCCGGCGGATGTCCGCGAAGTGCAGCCCCGTCGTCGGCTCGTCGAGGATGTAGAGGGTCCGGCCCGTCGCGCGGCGCGACAGCTCGGTGGCGAGCTTCACCCGCTGTGCCTCGCCCCCGGAGAGCGTGGTCGCGGCCTGCCCGAGCCGGATGTAGTCCAGCCCCACGTCGTGAAGGGTCTGGAGCTTCTGCTTGATCGCGGGCACGGGCTCGAAGAAGCCCAGCGCCTCCGCCACCGTCATGTCCAGGACCTCGGCGATGTTCTTGCCCTTGTAGCGGACCTCGAGCGTCTCCCGATTGTACCGCTTGCCCTTGCACACCTCGCAGGTCACGTAGACGTCGGGCAGGAAGTGCATCTCGATCTTGACGAGCCCATCGCCCTGACAGGCCTCGCAACGCCCGCCCTTCACGTTGAAGGAGAAGCGCCCCGGCTGATAGCCCCGCATCCGGGCATCCGAGGTGCGGGCCATCAGGGTCCGGATCAGGGTGAAGACGCCGGTGTAGGTGGCGGGATTGGAGCGCGGCGTCCGCCCGATGGGCGACTGATCGATGTCGATGACCTTGTCCAGGTGCTGGGCGCCCTCGATGCGGTCGTGCGCGCCCGGGCGGTCCCCCGCCCGGTGGAGCATCTGGGCCAGCGCCCGGTAGAGGATGTCGTTGACCAGGGTGGACTTGCCCGAGCCGGACACGCCGGTGACGCACGTGAAGGTGCCCAGCGGGATCCGGACGTTCATGCCCTTGAGGTTGTGCTCGCGCGGGTTGTGGATCACCAGGGCGTTGCCGTTGGGCGGGCGGCGTTCCGCGGGCGGCGCGATGCGCTCGGCGCCGGCGAGGAAGCGCCCGGTGAGCGAGGCGGCGTTCTGCACGATCTCGTCGGGAGTCCCCACCGCCACCACATGGCCGCCGTGCTCCCCCGCCCCCGGCCCCAGGTCGATCACGTAGTCCGCGGCGCGAATGGTCTCCTCGTCGTGCTCCACCACCAGCACGGTGTTGCCCAGATCGCGCAGGCGCTTGAGGGTGTCGAGGAGCCGCCGGTTGTCCCGCTGGTGCAGGCCGATGGAGGGCTCGTCCAGGATGTACAGGACCCCCACGAGGCTCGAGCCGATCTGGGTGGCGAGGCGGATGCGCTGCCCTTCGCCGCCCGACAGGGTGGCGGCGGCGCGGTCCAGGGTGAGATAGTCCAGGCCCACCGCGGAGAGGAAGCCCAGCCGCTCGCGCACCTCCTTCAGCACGCGCCGGGCGATGGCCGCCTCGCGCTCGCTCAGCGGCAGCGTCTCGAAGAACTCCGCCGCGCTCTTGATGGGCAGCCGCACGAGGTCGGCGATGGAGCGCCTGGCGATCTTCACCGCGAGGGCCTCCGGCCGGAGTCGCGAGCCCTTGCAGTCGGGACAGTCCTGGAGGGTCATGAAGTGCTCGATCTCGCTCCGCGAGTCCTCGGAGAGGGTCTCCTTGTACTTGCGGTCGAGGATCTTCAGCACCCCCTCGAAGCCGTCGTCGTCCTCGCCGTACAGCACGATGTCGCGCACCTTCTTGGGGAGCTTCTCCCACGGCGTGTCGAGGCTGAACTTGTGGCGGCGCGCCAGCACCTGGAGGGTCTGCTTGAACACCGTGCCCGGCTGGCCGGCCCATGGCGCCAGCGCGCCCTGGTTCAGCGAGCGCTTCCCGGTGGGGATGATTCTCTCGGGATCGACCTCGTAGCGGGTTCCGATGCCCCCGCAGGCCGGGCAGGCGCCGTAGGGGTTGTTGAACGAGAACATGCGCGGCGACACCTCCGGGAAGGAGATGCCGCACTTGGCGCAGGCCAGGCGCTCGGAGAAGAGCATGCTCGGCCCGTCCACCACCTCGACCTGGGCCACCCCGTCGGCGAGGCGCAGCGCCGTCTCCAGCGAGTCGGCCAGGCGCGAGCCCAGCCCTTCCCGGACGATGATGCGGTCGACCACCACCTCGATGGTGTGCTTCTTGGTCTTGGCGAGCTCGATCTCCTCGCCCAGCTCGTGAATCTGGCCGTTCACCCGCACGCGCACGTAGCCCTGCCGCTTGAGGTCGAAGAAGAGCTTGCGGTACTCCCCCTTGCGCCCGCGCACCACCGGAGCGAGGACGAGGAGGCGGCTACCGCCCGGCAAGGTGAGGACGCGGTCCACCATCTGCTGCACGGTCTGGGCGGAGATGATGTCGCCGCACTGCGGGCAGTGGGGCACGCCGACGCGCGCGAACAGGACGCGAAGGTAGTCGTAGATCTCGGTGACGGTGCCCACCGTCGAGCGGGGATTCTTCGAGGTCGTCTTCTGCTCGATGGAGATGGCGGGCGACAGACCCTCGATGGAGTCGACGTCGGGCTTCTCCATCTGCTCGAGGAACTGTCGCGCGTAGGCCGAGAGCGACTCCACGTAGCGGCGCTGCCCCTCTGCGTAGATGGTGTCGAAGGCCAGCGACGACTTGCCGGATCCCGACAGCCCGGTGATCACCACCAGCTGATCGCGGGGGATCTCGAGGTCGATGGCCTTGAGATTGTGCTCGCGGGCGCCCCGGATGACGATGCGATCGTTGGCCATGCCGTCAGATCATACCGCGGCGGCGGGCCGAGGGTAAGCCGGACGCCGCGCCCGCGCCCGCTCGAGGAGCACGAATGTCAGCAGCCCCGCGCAGGCTCCCGCTGCGCCCACCGCGAAGCCGGCGTGGAACGAGATCCCCTCGATGACGACGCCTACCAGCACCGATCCGATCACCACGCCCACGTCCCACGACGCGGACAGCGTGCCCATGGCGAGGCCCCGCTCCTGCTCGGGGGCGCGATCCACCAGGAGCGCGATCATGGTGGGATAGGTCAGCGACGCGCCCGAGCCCAGGAGGAGGGCGGCGACGAGCAGCGAGGGGCCGCTGGGCGGCCAGGCGAGCACGAGGAAGCCCAGCGTGGTGGCGACGATCGCGGGCGCGATCACCTGGACGCGGCCGACGTGGTCGGAGAGGCCGCGCAGCACCGCCCGGCAAAGAATCATCCAGGCGGAGTAAAGGCCGAAGAACCAGCCGATCCAGGAGCCCAGCCCATGCGCCTCGGCATAGAGCGGTACGAAGCCGATGATGCTGGACTGGCCCAGCGTGATCAGCACCATCACCGCGGCGGCCCCCAGGGCGTGCCGGCTCCAGAGCCGGAACCCGGACGCCCGCCCCACCACGCCCGCCGGGCTCCGCGGGGTCAGGAGCAGGGTGAAGACCAGGATGAGGGCCGCCAGCGCGGTCACCAGGCCGAAGGCCCACGTGATCCCGCGCCAGCGCAGGAGCGCGATGCCCGCCGGCGCCGCCACCGCCACCGCCAGCGACGTGCCCAGATAGTAGATGCCCAGCGCTTCGCCGCGGTGGACGGGCGCCGTCGCCTGGGCCGCGAGCACCCCGGCCGCGGTCGAGATGAGCCCGTTGGCGAGGCCGACGCCCGCCATGAGCGCGATGAGCGCGCCGGGGGTGGCGGCGGTGTGGAAGCCGAGGGAGGTCAGCGCCAGCACCGCCACGCCGGGAGCCAGCACCGCGCGCGCACCGTGGCGATCGACCCAGCCTCCGACCACGGGCCGGAGGAACATTGCCACCCCCGCCGTGACGGAGAAGAGCAGGCCCACCTGCGAGCCGGTGGCGCCCAGCGCGGTGGCATGGAAGGGCAGGACGGCATTCAGCATGTAGGCGGCCACGTGAATGGCGATGGTGATGGCGAGCGATCCCACGAGGGCGCGCGTGTAGAGCACCCGCCCGCCGCTGCCGAGCAGCGC
>DATEDO010000227.1:0-8468 GCA_035281625.1 Candidatus Methylomirabilota bacterium | reverse complement strand
ATGCCCCCCCACCGCCTTGTTTTGGCAGTCAGGCGGCGGTGCTCCTCCCCCATGCCCCCCCACCGCCTTGTTTTGGCAGTCAGGCGGCGGTGCTCCTCCCCCATGCCCCCCCACCACCTTGTTCCCTCCCGTCGCGCCCATTTCCATTGCTGGCTGGTTACTCTTCGGTCGGGCCGTTCGGCGACGGGGGATTGGGCAGCGCGGTCTGGCCGCTGCGGTCGAGGAGACCGCGGGCGACCTTGCCGACATCACCGGCGTCGACGCCGATCTCGCGGAGGAGCTGATCCACCAGCGGGGCCTGGGCGCGGTAGCGGAGGGCGGAGTTCACCACGCTGTCCGCGAAGCTGCCGCCGCCGGACCCTTCGCCGCGGCCGCCGCCTCCGCCGAGCCCATCCACCTGGAGGATCTTGATGCCCTCGATGCGCTCCATGGGCTTCACGGACTCGCGCACGATGCCTTCGAGCTTGTCGATCAGGCGGATGCGCATGGCGGACAGCCGCGCCTCCGGCGTCAGGAGGTTCTGGGCCTCGTTCATGAGCCGCAGGCCTTCCGCCTCCACCTCGTTGCGGAGGCGCGCGGCGATAGCCCGCACCTTCTCCGCCTCGGCGTGGGCCTCGGCCTCGCTTCGCACCGCGGCGCCGCGGTCGCCCGCCGCCGCCTTCTCCGCCTCCGCGGCGATGCGCAGGCGCAGGGCATCGCGCTCGGCGTCCTGGGCGGCCGCGATGAGGTCGATGCGCTTGCGCCGCTCGGCCATCTCCGTCTCCCGCGCGGTGAACACCCGCTCCTCCTCCGTCGCCGCCTTGGCCCGGGCGAGGTCGGCGGCCGCCTGGGCCTCGGACTGGGCCCGGGACTGCTCGGCCACCACGATGGCGCGCTGCTGCTCGGCCAGCTCGACGGCTTGGCGCCGCGCAATCTCGAGCTGCTGCACCTCGCGCTCACGCGCGATGCGCTCCTCCTCCACCGCCCGCTCCGCGGCGATGCGGGCGCGATCCACCGCCTCGCGCGCGGCGATCTGGGCCCGCTCCGCCTCTTGCTCGCGCTCCGCCCGCTGCCGGGCCACGTCGGCCCGCTGGGCCGCCCGCTGCACCTCGAGCTCGCGCTCCTGGGCCAGCCGCGCGTACTCCAGCTCCCGGTCGATGTCCAGCGCCTGGCGCTCGGTCTCCAGGTTCTTGTTCCGCACCTGGATCATGGTGTCCTGCTCGATGTCGTTGCGGATCTTCTTCCGTCGCTCGATCTGCTCGGTGAGACGGGTGAGGCCCTCCGCGTCGAAGGCGTTGGAGGGGTTGAAGAACTCCATGCCGGTCTGATCGAGCTGGGTGAGGGAGACCGTCTCCAGCTCGAGCCCGTTCTGGAGGAGGTCGGCCGCCACCACCGACTTCACGCGCTTGACGTACTCACCGCGCTTCTCGTGCATCTCCTCCATGGTCATCTCCGCGGCCACGGTGCGGAGGGCGTCCACGAACTTGCCTTCCACCAGCTCCTTGAGCGTCTCCGGCTCGAGGGTGCGCTGGCCCAGGGTCTGGGCGGCGGCGGCGATGGCGTCCACCCCGGCCTGCACGCGCACGTAGAACTCCGACATCACGTCCACGCGCATGCGGTCCTTGGTGATGAGGGCCTTGTCCCGTCCCCGCGAGACCTCGAGCCGCAGGGTGTTCATGTTCACGGGCACGACCTCGTGGACGATGGGCAGGACGAAGGCGCCCCCGTTCATGACCACCTTCTGGCCGCCCAGGCCGGTGCGCACGAAGGCGCGCTCCTTCGACGAGCGCAGGTATAGCCAGTTCATGAGCCAGACGACGATGACCACCACGATGGCGATCACCACGAGGCCGAGCAACGCCGCGCCGAACTGTGCTCCTGTCATGAAAGTCCTCCTTTGGAGATGGGGGGGAGCGGCGCCGCTCCTCCCCCATGCCCCCCCACCACATTGATCAGACCGGGTCTGGTCCGTTCGCGCTTCCGTGCGGTCATCGCGTGAGGTCCCCCACCACATTGATCAGACCGGGTCTGGTCCGTTCGCGCTTCCGTGCGGTCATCGCCTGATGCGTTTGAACTTTCTGGTGGTTTCCGTCAGGGCCACCTCGGTGGGCAGCCGCTCCATGCTGGAGGCGCCGTAGAAGCCGTGGCACCGCCGGGAGTTCTTCAGGATGTAGCGCGCGTCCGCTGGGCGGGCGATGGGCCCGCCGTGGCAGAGCACGATGACGTCGGGGTTCACCGCGCGGGCCGCCTCGGCCCAGGCGTCGATCTTGCCCACGCAATCCTTGAGCGATAGAGCGGTCGCCGCGCCGATGGAGCCGCCGGTGGTGAGCCCGAGATGGCAGACCACGATGTCGGCGCCCGCCTTGGCCATGTCCCGCGCGCTCTCCTCCGAGAACACGTAGGGCGTGGTGAGGAGGTCGAGGGCATGGGCGGCCCGGATCATCTCCACCTCGAGGGCATAGCCCATGCCCGTCTCCTCGAGCTGGGCGCGGATGGTGCCGTCGAAGAGGCCCACGGTGGGGAAGTTCTGCACGCCGGAGAAGCCCAGGGCGGCCAGCCGCGGCAGGAAGTCGTCGAAGATCATGAAGGGGTCGGTGCCGTTGACGCCCGCCAGCACCGGCGTCTTCTTCACCACCGGCAGGACTTCACGGGCCATGTCGAGCACGATGTCGTTGGCGTTGCCGTAGGCCATGAGGCCGGCGAGCGAGCCCCGGCCGGCCATGCGGTAGCGCCCGGAGTTGTAGATCACGATGAGGTCGATGCCGCCAGCCTCCTCGCACTTGGCGGAGAGCCCCGTCCCGGCCCCGCCGCCGATGATGGGCTCGCGACGGCGGATCATGCCGCGGAAGCGCTTGAGGATGCTTGTGCGGAGCATGCGCGCCATGGTTGGTCAGCGCCCTCCCGCCAGGGCCGCCGCGGGCTCGCGGCTGATCTCGCCGAAATTGGCCACCAGCGCCTCCACGAACGCGGGATCGTTCACGTTGTGCGGCAGGCGGACGATCTTTCGATTGGCGCCGGTCCGGACGCCGCTCACGATGGCATCGAACAGCGCCTTGTCGGCAACGGGGTCCCAGAACGGCTTGCCGGGCGCGTCGATGAGCGAGACGCCGCCCTCGGGAATGAGAAAGCGCACGGGGCCCTCCATGCGATTGAGCTTGTCGGCGATGAAGCGGCCGATGCGCCCGCACTCCTCGGGCGTGGTCCGCATCAAGGTCACGTTGGCGTTGTGGCGGTAGAGCTTGCGCTCGCGGAACTTCGGCGGCACGGTGTCCATCGCCCAGAAGTTCACCATGTCGAGCGCCCCGCACGATCCCACATAGGGCACCCGGGCCCGGGCGATGGCGTCGAGCCGGGCCGGCCCCGCCGAGAGGACGCCGCCCACGATCTCGTCGGCGATCTCGGTGGTGGTGACGTCGATCACGCCGGCGAGCAGGCCCGACTCCACCAGCTTCTCCATGGACTGCCCGCCGGTGCCGGTGGCGTGGAAGACGAGGCAGTCGTAGCGCTCCTCGAGCGCGCGTGTCACCGCCTGCACGCAGGGCGTGGTGACCCCGAACATGGTGAGGCCGAGGGCGGGCTTGGCCGTCGACGGCGCATCCGCGGCGCGCCCGTAGGCGATCATGCCGGCGAGGGCGTGGGCGGCGTTGGCGAGCACGCGCTCCGAGATGCGATTGATGCCCTGCACGTCGGTGACCGAGTACACCATGCAGAGGTCGGAGGGGCCCACGTACGGCCGCACGTCGCCCGAGGCCACCGAGGAGACCATGACCTTCGGCATGCCGATGGGCAGGCGCCGCATGGCGGGGGTGGCGAGGGCGGTGCCGCCGGAGCCGCCCGCGGAGATGAGGCCGCCCAGGTCCCGCCGGCCGGTCACGAAGTGCTCGAACGCCACCGCCATCTCGCTCACCGCGCTGCCGCGATCGCCGGTGAAGACGGCGCGTTCCCCCCTGGGATGGTGGCGCGCCACCTCTCGGGGGTGGATCATCGCGGGCGACGGCTTGCCCGCGGTGGAGAGATCGACGGTGACCGTGCGGAGCCCGAGCTTCTCGAGGCAGTTGCGCAGGAAGAAGAGCTCGCGCCCCTTGGTGTCGAAGGTGCCTGCGACATAGGCGGCACGGCCGATGGTGGCGGCCACCGGGAATTCCACCACCCGCGCCTCGCGCCCGCTGGCGGCCAGGGCCGCCGCGGCATCGTCGAGCGAGGGCGGCGGCGTCACCGCTTCCGCCCGTCTCTCCACGAGGCGGTCACGCGGTGCGGCCAGCGGATCGGCGGCGTTCCAGCGCGTGAAGCCGCGGACGGCGCGCTCGCCCGGCGTGCCTGGCTCAGCGGGCTCCCCCGGGGGCGCCTCGTCGGCGGCCCGCCGTACGGTGTAGACTCGCACCTCCTCCACCTCGGCGCGTGGCGGGAACGCCCCTTCGGGAAGCGCCGCCGCCGTGTCCTCGGCGTCCCCGTTGCTGGCGGTGGTCACGCCGAGCAGCCGCTGCTGCAGCTCGCGATCGGCGCCCAGCTCGGCCGCGGGCATGGATCGCGCGATGCGGCCGTTCACCATGACGTCCACGGTGTCGGCGACGTCGATGGCCACACCCAGGTTCTGCTCGATCAGGAGCACGGAGATCTCGCCGTCGGAGGCCAGGTGCTTCAGCATGTCCGCGACCTGCTGGACGATCACCGGCGCCAGGCCCTCGGTGGGCTCGTCCATCACCAGGAGCACGGGGTTGAACAGGAGCGCGCGGGCGATCGCCAGCATCTGCTGCTCGCCGCCCGAGAGCTCCGCGCCCCCGTTGCCCCGCCGCTCGGCGAGGCGCGGGAAGGTCTGGTACACGCGCGCCACCGTCCAGGGTCCGCGGCTGCCCCGCGCGGCGAGGCGCAGGTGCTCGTCCACGCTGAGCGAGGGCCACACGCGGCGTCCCTGCGGGACATAGCCCACGCCCCGCTCGGTGATGAGGTTGGGGGGCAGCCCGAGAATCTCCTCTCCGCCGAGCCGGACGCTGCCCGCGGCAGGGACGAGGCCGGTGATGGCATTGCAAAGCGTGGTCTTGCCCATGCCGTTCCGGCCCACCACCGCGATCGCCCCGTGGTCGAGCGTGAGCGACACTTCCTGGAGGGCGTGGGCGCGGCCGTAGTACACGTCGAGGCGCTCGACCTGGAGCACCGGCCGCGTCACGCGCCGCGTCCCGCCGCGGGAGAACCAGGCCATCAGTGGCGCCCTCCCCCGATGTAGATGGCCTGGACCTCCTGGTCGCCCTCGATCTCGTCGGGCGTGCCGTGCTTGAGCACGCGGCCGTTGTGCATCACGGTGACACGCTCGACCACACGCAACGCAACGTCGAGGTCATGCTCGATGACGATGTAGCCCATGTGGGGTGGGAGCGCGGTGAGCAGCGCCACCAGCTCCCGCCGCTCCGCGGGCGAGAGGCCGGCCGCGGGCTCGTCGAAGAGGATGAGCCGGGGCGCGCCCGCCAGCGCCATGCCGATCTCGAGCTGGCGCTGCTGGCCATGGGACAGGGACGCCACCGGCTGGTCCGCCACCGCGCCCAGGCGCACCCGATCGAGCAGGTCGCGCGTGGCCAGCCGAGTGGGATGGCCGGCGCGGGGGCGGAGCAGGCCGAAGCGGCCCCGCGACACGCCGCGCACGGCGAGAAAGAGGTTCTGCTCCACCGTGAGCTCGCGGCACAGGAGCGACGACTGATACGTGCGGCGGAGCCCCATGCGGATACGCTGATGCGGCGGCAGGTGGGTGACGTCCTCGCCGAAGAAGCGGACGGTGCCGGCGGTGGGCGGGAAGTCGCCGGTGACGGCATTGAACAGCGTGGTCTTGCCGGCGCCGTTGGCCCCGATGAGGGCGCGGCGCTCTCCCGCCGCCACCGAGAGGCAGACGTCCTCGATCGCGCGCAGGGCGCCGAAGGTGCGAGTGACGCCCTCGAGGACGAGGGCATCCCCCGACGCGATCGGCGCGCGGCCGTTGCCGGTGCCGCTCCGGCGAAGCTCGGTTACCGAAGCCATGTTGAGGTCGATTTCAGTTTGATTGGAGTGTGGGGGGAGCGGCCCCGCTCCTCCCCACACCCCCACCACACTTCTCCATTGACGCTCGGTGGTTTCCCGCTTTGCGCTCGTTGACCGCTTTACGGGCAGTTCGGCACGTCGCGGGAGCCGAGGCCGACCTTGTCGAAGTCGGCCTTGGACATGCCCAGCCGCTGATTGACGTTCGGCACCACCTTCACGACCTTGTTGAAGAAGGACCCGTCGGCGCCCTTCGCCACCTCGGTGACGAACGTGGTGCCGATGGCCTGGCGGTTCTCGTCCAGGGTCACCACGCCGGTCGGGGTCTGGAGCTTGAGGTTCTTCAGCGCCTCGCGATACTTGGCCTGGCCCCCGGAGAGGTCACCCTTGACCGCCTCGAGGCCGTCGAGCGCAGCCTTCATGTTGATGTAGTACACGAAGGCGAAGAGCGAGGGGCTGGGGAAGCCGTCCTTGAAGTTGGCCTTGTAGTCGGCCACGAACTTCTTCCACTCCGCGCCCTCGTAGCTGTCGGCGATGGGGCCGGCCGACGGCGTGCCGAGGAGCGACTCCCGCCGCTTGCCCTTGAAGTTCAGCACCGTCTGGTCGACGGTGATGGACCCGCCCACCATGGGCTTGTTGCCGCCCGCCTGCTCGTACTGGGTGAGGAAGTTCACCGCGTCCGCGCCGCCCAGCACCACGAGGAGGGCGTCGACGTCGCCGGGGAGCTTCGCGATCACCGAGGAGTAGTCCTTGCCGCCGAGCGGCACCCAGGCCTTGTGGGTGACCCGGCCGCCCAGCTTGCAGTACTCGGTCATGAAACCCTGCACCTGGGAATACGGGAAGGCGTAGTCCTCGGCGATGAGGGCCATCTTCTTGTAGCCCTTGTCCTTGAAGGCGTACTCGCCCAGGCCCACCATCCACTGCGCGCCCTCGGTGTTGAAGCGGAAGAAGTTGGGCGAGGGATCCTGGAGCGTGGTGGCCTGCGCGCCGGACGAGCCGTTGATGAAGGTGATGTTCGGCTGGGACTTGGAGTAGTTCTTCACCGCGATGCCCTCGGAGCCGGAGAGCGGGCCGACCATGATGTCGACCTTGTCCTGCTCCACCAGCTTCCGGGTCGCGTTGACGGCGACGTCGGGCTTGGCGTCCGACGAGGCCTTGATGATCTCGATCTTCTTGCCCGCGACCATGCCGTTGCGCTGCTTCACCGCCAGCTCCGCGCCCCGCATGCCGTCCTGGCCGCCCGCCGCGAAGGGGCCTTCCAGGGTGGCGAGCAGGCCGATCTTCACCACCGGCTGGGCGTCGGCGGGGGCGGCGAGGGCGACGACCATCGCCGCGACCGCGAGCAACCGCAAGCACTGCCTCGTGAGTGACGTCATCGTCTCCTCCTTCGTGGGTGAACGCAGCGTCATGGCTGCGTGGGTGAAACGGTCCGCTCGACGCCCACCCGGCGCCGCAGCCGCCCCTGCGCCGACCGTGCGCGTAGACGGGCGACCCCGCCCGTCCACCAGCCGAGGATGCCGTCGGGTGAGAACAACACGATGATCAGGAACACCCCGCCGATGAGCAGGTTGAAGCGCTCGCGATCGACGAGGTCCACGGCGAAGTTCTGCAGGAGCACGAACACCACCGCCCCGATGAACGGCCCGATGGGATGGCGCATCCCCCCGAGCACGGCGATGACGAGTATGTTGATGAGCCAGCTCGTGCCCACCGATCCGGGTGAGACCAGGCCGTTGTACCAGACGAAGAGAATGCCGCCCACCGAGGCGATGAACCCGGCCACCGCGTACGCAGCCACGCGATGCGCCGTGACATGGAAGCCGAGAGCGGCCATGCGGCGGGGGTTGTCACGGATGCCCTGGAGGGCCACCCCGAACGGCGCGCGCAGGAGGTACTGCACGCCGAAATACCCCGCCAGCGCCCAGAACAGGCTCACGTAGTAGAAGGGGATCGGGTCGCGGACGTCGCGACCGAAGATCACCGGGGACTTCACCGACTGGAAGCCCTGGAAGCCGTTGAACAGGGAGTAGTTCTGCTGGACGAGGTAGAAGAAGGCCACCCCGATGGCCAGCGTGATCATGATGGTGTAGATGCCCTCGGTGCGCACCGAGAACCAGCCGATGAGGGTGCCGCACACGGTGGCGATGATGAGGGCCAGGATCACCGCGAGCCACCACGGCCACTTGAGGCTGATGTCGGTCCCGCTGGTCGCGAAGATCGCGTACGCGTAGCCGGCGATGCCCGCCACCGTCATCTGGGCCAGGGATACCATGCCGCCGTAGCCGCCGAGGAAGGTCAGCGACAGCGCGATGAGCCCGAGGGCCAGCGACTGGGCCCCCACCTGGAAGGTGAAGAAGGGCGTGGCCACGAGGGGGTAGACGAGCGCCGCGGCGAGCACGATCACGTGCCGCGCCCGGATCCGGGCGGCGAGCCAGCGGAGCCAGGGGCCCGCGGCGGGCCGCGCCGCCACGGGGGCGGGCATGGCTCCG
>DATEDO010000226.1:0-4390 GCA_035281625.1 Candidatus Methylomirabilota bacterium | reverse complement strand
CCTCGCCCGGCGGCAGCCCCAGGCGCTCGGGGCGGGCCACCCGCCCCGGCCGGACCGGGAAGCGGCCCCACCCGGCCACGGGCTCGCGCGAGGCGGGCGGCCTCAATGGCCCCATGGCCCGTAGATGAGCACGAGGAGCGTGGTCGCCCACAGCACCGTGTTCACCAGGAGCGCGCGGTCCGACACCACGAGGTCGGTGGGATTGCCCCCCAGCTCGCGGCGGTAGAGGAGATAGAGGTAGCGGAAGATACCGTAGAGGACGAACGGCAGCGTGACGGGCAGCAGGCGCGTGTGGAACTTCGCCACCGTCTCCGGCGACATGGTGTAGAGCGCGTAGGCCGTCACCGTGGAGGCCGTCACCACCGCGATCATCTGATCGATGAAGCCCTCGCTGTACTCGGCGAGGATGGGCCGGTGGGCGGCGGCTCCGCCGTGCAGGGTCAGGTACTCGTGCCGCCGCTTGCCGAGGGCGAGGAACAGCGCGATCAGCACGGTGCAGATGAGGAGCCAGCCCGAGATCTCCGCCTCCACCGCCACCGCGCCCGCGACGGCGCGGAGCACGAAGCCCATCGCCACGGTGAGCACGTCGAGGATGACCAGGTGCTTGAGCCACACCGAGTACGTCGTGAGGAGAGCGCCGTAGGCGAGCGCCACGAGTCCGAAGCGCCACCCGAGGGCGAAGGAGAGCGCGAGGCTGCCGGCGAGGAGCAGGGCGCCCACGGCGAGCGCGGCGCCGCGGGACAGCCGCCCCGACGCCACCGGCCGGTGGCGCTTGACGGGATGTAGCCGGTCCTTCTCCGCGTCGGCCACGTCGTTGAGCAGGTAGATGGCCCCGGACAGCCCGCAGAACAGCGCGAACGCGGCCCCCGCGTGCCACACCTCCGGCGTGAAGAGTTGCTGCGAGAAGATGACCCCGGCGAAGACGAAGAGATTCTTCACCCATTGCCGCGGCCGCAGCGACTGGAGGATGGCGATGAGGACGCCCATGCGCCGGGCTAGCGCTCCATCAGGCGCGGGCGGCTCCGGCGAGGACGGTCTTGAGGGCGGCCGCCACCTCGCCCGTCTCGGCATCGGTCATCTCCGGATAGCAGGGCAGCGACAGCACCTCGCGGGCGGCGCGCGCGGACACCGGGAACGCGGCGTCGACGCGGTCGAGGTCGGCCGACCCGCGGAACATCGGCTGCGCGGGAATGGGAATGGGATAGTGCACGGTGGTGCCTATCCCCAGCTCGGCGAGGCGCCGCGCCACCGCCTCCCGATCCGCCACCCTGACCGTGAATTGGTGGTAGACGTGGACCGCGGGCGGGCGCTCCACGGGAAGAACGAGGGGGAGCCCGCCGAGGAGCGCGCGGTAGCGATCGGCGAGGCGGCGCCGCGCCGCCGTCCATTCGCCGAGGCGGCGTAGCTTCACGCGCAGGAACGCGGCCTGCAGCTCGTCGAGCCGGCTCGAGCTGCCCAGCTCCACGTGCTCGTAGCGCCGCGCCGAGCCGTGATCGCGGAGCCGCCGCACGCGCTCGGCCACATCGTCTCGCGTGGTGAGGAGCATGCCTCCGTCGCCGCACGCCCCCAGATTCTTGGTGGGGTAGAAGGACAGGCACACCGCGTCGCCCCACCCGCCGATGGGCCGGTCGGCAAAGGTGCCGCCCACCGCCTGCGCGGCGTCGGCGATCACGGCGAGGCCGCGGGCGCGCGCGATCTCGCCGATGGCCACCATGTCCGCGGCCTGGCCGTAGAGGTGCACCGGCACGATGGCGCGCGTGCGCGGGGTGATGGCCTTCTCGACCGCCGCGGGGTCGAGATTGTAGGTGACGGGGTCGATGTCCACGAACACCGGCGTGGCGCCCGCGAGCAGGATGGTGGAGGCGGAGGCCACGAAGGAGAACGCGGACGTGATCACCTCGTCCCCCGCCCCGATCCCCAGCGCCTTCAAGGCCAGCAGCAGCGCGTCGGTGCCGGAGTTGAGCCCGACGCCGTGGCGCGCGCCGGAGGCGTCCGCCAGCTCCGCCTCGAGGGCGCGGCCCTCCGGGCCCATGATGAACCACGCGGAGGCGAGCACCCGGTCGGCGGCGGCGCGGAGCTCGGCGCCGAGCGCGGCGTGCTGGCGCTTCAGATCGAGCTGGGGTACGCGGATCTCGGTCATGTCGCCCTCATCGCAGGGTGCCCGCGCCGAACCGGGTGCCCGTCTGGCCGAGGCCGAGGAGGTTCACCGAGAAGCGGATCTCGTCCTCGTTCTTGTGCCGGTCCACGTACTCGAGGAAGATGGCCCAGCACTGGAAATGGATGTCCACGCCCACGCGGTTCTCCACCTTGCTGCCGCTGAAGATGTCGTACTCCGTGGACAGGCGCGCGTTGAGGTTGCGGGTGATCTTGGCCGCGATCTCGCCGTTGACGGTGTGGAACGGCGAGCCGATCTCGTTGAAGCGCGTCCCCACCGCCACGAAGATGTCCCGGTAGTTCGCGAAGAGGTCGGCGGTGGCGCCGCGGATGCCCAGCCCGTACACGTTCCAGGCGCCGATGCCCCGGAACCCGAAGTGCTGGGTCGGCCGGACGATCAGCTCGGCCTGGAGATCCTGGAACGGCTCGTCGGCGGCCGGCAACATGTTGAAGATCTGGGCCACCGTGAAGCGCGCCGCCTCCCAGCGCACCGGCTCCTCGTTGGGGCCGTTGGTGGTCTTGGTGTTGAGCCGCTGGGTGATGGAGTATGCGACCTCGCTCACCTTGCCGATGTCGTCGATCGCGCGGTCGAACTGAGGGTTGGCCTTCTGGTTGACGCCGCGGATCTCCGTCCAAATCACCCGCGGCTCGATCACGTGCTGGACGGCGGCGATGCCTCGCGTGCCATCGAGAGTCCACACCCGCGAGATCCGTGACTCCATCTCCATGCCGAGCTCGGCCTGGGCGCGGACGTGATCGTCGTCCACCGTCTCCTCGACGGGGTGGCCGCCCACGCGGCTCGTCCGCACGTCGATCACCCGCTTGGAGTAGTAGGTGGCCCGCCCGCCCACGAACGGCGTGACGGTGAAGAGCCCGGCCACCGGGATGGGCCGGTAGAGCCGCGGATGAAGATCCACACGCGGGCCGTCGGAGCCGACGTCACGGACGAAATAGGTCGCGCGGGCTTCGGTCTCGTAGAGGAAGCCGGGCAGGCCGGGAACGGGCTGGCGCAGGCCCTCGAGCCGGATCTCGGGCACCCGCTGGAGCTCCACCGGGCGCGGCGTGGTGAGGTCCTGGTACCAGAGGATGTTGCCCACGAGGTTCCAGGAATCCCAGCGCTTGGACACGAACACGTTGGTCTCCGCGCGCTGAGTGGCGCGGTCGGAGAGCCGGTCGGCGTACTCGCGGATGATCTGATCGTCGCTCACCACGCTGGCGTCGACCTTGAATGACACGCTCGGCGAGGCCTGCCACGTGTGCCGGTAGGTGGCCCCACCGCGCAGGTCATCGTCGCGCAGCACCTCGTGGACCATGAAGCCGTTGAACTGCCCGGCCGCCTCGGCGGACTTCACGTAGCGGTATTCGAGGCTCGCCCCGATGCCGCGCTTGGAGTAGACGTCCAGCGAGGCGGTGAGATCCTGGCTGTCGTCGATGGCCCAGTAGTACGGCACCCGGGTGAAGAAGCCCTTCCGGCTGGACACGCCCGCCACCGGGAAGAGGAAGCCGGACTGTCGCTCGCGGCGGATGGCGGCGGCGAAGAAGGGGATCCACGGCAGGAGCGGGACCTTCCCCACCCAGAAGGAGGCGTCGCGGCCGTAGACGATGTCGTTGAGATCGGCGGTGGCCGAGCCCACGCGGAAGGACCAGGGCGGCACGTCGCCCTCGCACGTGGTGAACGTCCCGCCCCGGATCTCGTACACACCCTCTCCGACGCGATCCATCCGGTCGCCGCTGACCCGGTAGTACGGCGCCGAGAAGGCGGAGCCGTGGTAGACCACGCCGGTCCCGGTGCGGAGGTTGTAGTCGATGCGCTCCCCGACCAGCCGATCCTGCCCGTCGTAGAACACCACCTTGCCCTGGGCCACCGCCTCGCCGGTGTCCCGGTTGAGCTCCACCCGGTCGGCGAGGAGGCGAGCGGCGCCGCGCACGATCTCCACGTTCCCGGTGGCCACGAGCAGGCTGGTGGCGCCGCCCACCTGCTGGATCTGATCGGCGACCACGCTCACCTCGCCGCCATTCTGCTGAATCCGGACGGATTCGCCGCGTGGGGCTTGGGCCCGGAGGGCGCCCGGCGCCGCGAGAGGAAGGGAGAGAGCCAGCAGCAGCGCGATCCCCCGGGCACGCGAGCGAGTGGGCGGCATTAGCTCGCCCGACATGCTAGCAGCCGGCCGCACCCAAGCAAAGGACCTCCGCGTCTTCGGGCCGCGGGGCGAGGACGGCGCCGATGAGATACAGC
>DATEDO010000225.1:0-60850 GCA_035281625.1 Candidatus Methylomirabilota bacterium | reverse complement strand
GCCGTCGGCGCGCATGGCGCGGGCGGCGCGGCCAGCCGCGCCCGAGGTGCTGCCCGCCAGCGATCTCCGCCGGCTCGGCTTCCCGCGTCTGGCCGCTGGGCCGCCGCGCTTCCGCCCCGAGGTACTCCAGCGGATGGCTGGTGTGCGGTTTACCGCTGCCCGAGCCGCGGTGCCCTCGCGGAGCGACCAACGGACCGCCAGCGCCTCCGTGCGCCAGACCGCCAGCGCGTTCTACCGAAACACGAGCCACGAGACCGCCGGCGCGCTCCTGGAGGTCTCGCTCCGTCACCCGAACGAGCTCGTGCGGGTCACCGCGGCGGCATCCTACGTCCCCGTCACCACCGACCCCGCGCCTGCGCTGGCCATCCTCGAGCGCAGCGCCCGCAGCCGGGACGCGCTGACCCGCGACGTGGCCGCGACCGCGCTCGGTCGGCTCGACCCGCGCAACCCGGCGCTGACGCCGCTTCTCGAGCCCCGGCGCCGTCGCTCGGGCCTGCGGCCCTCCCGCACGGCCCTGCTCGTGCACGGGACCTGGGCGCGAACCGCGTCGTGGTGGCAGCCGCCGAACGGCGACTTCTGGTCCTACTACCACGGCCAGGTCGATCCCACGCTCTACGGCGCCGCCGACCGCTTTGAGTGGTCGGGCGGCTACAGCGACGCCGCGCGGGCCCTGGCCGGTAACGACCTGCACGCGTGGGTGGACGGCCATGCCCTCGACGGCCTCGACCTCATCGGTCACAGCCACGGCGCCAGCGTGATCATGCTCGCCAACCACGCAGGCACCCACGTCGGCCGGATGATCCTGCTGAGCTGCCCGGTCCACTGGCCGAAGTACACGCCGGACTTCATGCGGGTCGCCCGCGTGATCTCGATCCGCGTGCACCTCGACCTGGTGATCCTGGTCGACGGCGGCGGACAGCGGTTCAACCATCCTCAGATCGAAGAGCACGTGCTGCCAATCTGGTTCGATCACTCGGCCACCCGCGATCCGGCCAACTGGCAGCAGTACAACGTGCCGGCCTTCCTCTAGCGATCGCGGCGCCGCGCGGCCTGGCCTGTCGCGGGTAGGATGAACTCATGAGCCCCTGGCAGGCCGCGCGGCTCTACGCGCTGAAGTCGCTGTGGAGCGCGACCGGGCTTCGCTCCGCCGGGCGCGCGCTCCTCGACGCTCTCGGCTCGCCCGACGAAAATCTGAGGACGGTCGCCGGCATGCTGCTGGTCCAGGGCGGCAAGCGCGCCGAGCCCCTGATCGCCGAGGCGATCGCCGGCCGCCAGCACCTGCCGACCGTGCTGGTCATGGCAGGCGACATCGGCGCCACCTCGCTCGAGCCCGAGCTCCGGCGGCTCACCACCGACCCCGATCCTGCCGTCGCGCACGCCGCCCGCGATGGGCTCCGCATCCTGGGGGCTCAACGGCGCTCCTGAATGGCGGTGCGCGCGCACACTCACGGTAACTCATCATGCAAAGAACGATCGTCGTGGCGGTTCGGCCCTGTAGGTTCTGCGCGTCTATCGGCTGGCCGGTAAGCTGCGGATGCCGCAGGGCCGGCCGTCATCTTCATCGGGGCGGGGATGATGACAGACGGTCAGGGGATGGTCAAACGGCGGGCGGGAGTGAGGCGGGCGAACCGGTCTTTGCTCGCACAGCTATGCTCTTCCGTGAAACTGATGGGCGTATGGCGGGTTCTAGGCCTGAATCTCGAAACTGAAGGCGATCGACCGATAGTTCACCTGCAAGTGGTTGCGGGCCCCCGATCTGAACCAGCGACCGGCAGAGAAGAGTTTCACCGAACTCTGGCCCGCGTGTTTTAGTCGCGTCCAGTGTCTTCGGGGTGCTCGGGCGAGAACCTTGGGGAACTGGTGGCGAAAACGTAACCGTGACCAAACACGGGTTCGACCCCCGTCGGGGCCACGTAACCCCTCACAGCACCACGCCCGGAAAGGACTTCCCGTAGCCCCGTCTGATGGGCGGTTTCCCCCAAGTACTGCCCCTCGCGCGAACCTTTGGTATCTAGGCGACCCGGATAACCCCATGTAGTTCTACCGTGCTAGCCCCTGCGAATCCCGCCGGGGTCACCACTTTCAGCCACGGGTGTGGCCACGACTAAGGGCACGGGGCCGTCTCAGGCCCCCTCACTGAAGATCGAGGTCGACGAGCACGCCGTAGTGATCGGAGGGCCACAGGACGGTGCCGTCCGGCTCGCGAGCCGGTGTGTTGAGCACCACACGGCTTGCCCGCACGCGCGTCTTCATCTCGCGCCCCGGTACAATGAAGATGTAGTCCACCCGCCGGAGCACGGTCGGCTCCGGCGCCTCGAGCCGCTGCCATACGGTCAGGCCCGGCTCGGTCGGATTCGCCGTTCGATACGCGTCCACGAAGCCGGCGCCGTTGGTGAGGGCGCCGATCGCTTCCGAACTCTCCGTCGAATTGAAGTCTCCCATGACCAGCGTGGGCAGCGCGCCCCGCCGGGCCTGCACCAGCTCTGCGACGCGCCGCACCTGACAGTCGTCGCGCGACGTGTGGGTGGACACGACGGACAGCCGGCCCCACGGTGTGTCGAGGTCGGTGACGAGGGCGACGCGGGCGTCGATGCGCCGCTGGCTGCAGCGTGGCAGCGCGTGGATCTCCGAGGCCACGATGGGAAACCGGCTCAGCACCGCGGGTCCCTCGTCGAAGTTCATCGCCAGCGTCAGGAGCCAGCCGAATGGCCGAACGAGGACCCGGCTCGTGGCCGGCGCCCACGCGTGGCGCAATCCGAGGCCAGCGGCGATTCGCTCGGTCACGTTGCCCCGCCCCCATCCCGCCGAGGCCTCCTGCAGCGCGACGATGTCGGGCGAGAGCGTCCGCAGTTCTGCCACCGCTAGCGCCAGCCGGCGATCGAGTCGGTAATCGTCACCCCACAGCCCGGAGGTGGGTCCGCCGTGAAAGACGTTGAAGGTCACCATGCGCAGGGCGCGGGGCGCGGTGTCGGTGGCGTGCGAGAGCGACGGCCCGCTCACCGCGATGATGCACGCCAGCGCGAGCAGGGTGTTTGCGCCGGCTCTCGCGTGACGTGAGGGTGCGCAGTGTCGCGCCCATATACCGCGAGGAAGGCGGTGACCCATGAAGGCTTCTCCATTGCTCGCAGCCCGGCCCGAAGGCGTCGAGACCAACCTAGGAGCCCTGGCCTAGCAAGCCCGCGCAGAGTCGTTCGAGTGCAAGATCGACCGCCACTCCAAGATTTCTGGGGGCCGCAAGCTGAGGCTGCAGGATGCATCTCCCCGCTCGGACGTGTCGCGGTCTACGCGAAAAGTCGTCGGGGCGCCACCCGATGTCAAGACCCTACCGCCAGTCGTCCGCTGGCCGCCCGCGCGACGGGGGGCGCGCCATGAGCGTCGCCGCGATTCTACAACGGGCGTCGCCAGCACCGGCCATTTGGTCCAAGGCTTGTGCTCGACCCCTGCAAAACTTCTGGCTTGACCCGGTCCCAAGGGGCCAGGATTACGCTGTCGCCATGAGCGGAGGGCTTCGGACCGGTGAGGTTGCCGCGAAGAGCGGCGTGAGCCGCAAGGCCCTGAGACTATATGAGGCCCGGCGGATCCTGCGCGCCCCTCATCGGACCGATGCGGGCTATCGGGTGTACCCACCCGAAACTCTAGAAGTCCTAGCCTTCGTTGGCCGAGCCCGCCGCCTGGGCCTGACACTGGCGGAGATCGCCCGCATCGTTGCGTTGCGGCGCGCTGGCTCGCCACCCTGCGCTCATGTGCGTGGTCTGCTCGAGCAGAAAGCCGCAGATCTCGAGGGCATGCTGCGGGAGCTGCGGCGGGCGCTTCGGACCTGGCGCGCCGCGGACGGCCTGACGGCGGCCATTTGTCCCCACATCGAAGCCAGGAGAAGGGAGACTGTCACATGGATCGGATCGCGATCTCGCTCTGTCCCAACTGCATCAACTGCCCGGAAGTCGTCATCGAAGGTGACCAGATCCGAATCGGCGAGGACGCCAACACGGCGGTCCTGAAGCCCGAGGAGTGGAATGTCCTGGTCGAGCTAATCCGGTCGGGTCAGCTCGGACGCGTCTGAAGTCGGTACGGCGCCGGGGTCTGCCCCGGCGCCGCATCGTCGCTCATGAAACTATCCACCGGAGGAATTGCGCAGGCTCTCCGCTCGTAGGAAGAAGCTTCCCTGCGTCACGACGCGATCGCCGGCTTTGAGCCCGGCCAGAACCGGGTAGCGATCGGCTGCCAGCGGCCCGAGCTGAACCGTGCGCTGGACGTACCGACCGGGCTCCTCCTCGAACGCGAGGAACACCACCTGCCGTTCGCCCAGGGTCTGCACGGCTGCGTGGGGCACCAGCAATCGAGGTGTCTCCTCAGGAGTGCGGAGCTCCACGGCCACATACATGCCCAGCTTGAGGCGGGCAGCGGGATCCGGCACCTCGAGACGCACCTTGACCGTTCGGGACTGCGGGTCGACCCGTGGATCGACGTAGCTAACCCTCCCGCTCAGGAAGAAGCCCGGATACGCGGCCGTCGTGATCCGGGCCGACGCACCGACCCCTACGGAGACGAGATCTCGCTCGTAGAGCTCGCCTACCACCCACACGGTCGAGAGGTCAGTGACTACGAATACCTCTTGCCCCGGGCTCACGACTTGACCGGTGTTGACGGAGCGGGTGGTAATCACGCCAGCGATGGGGGCCGGAACAATCACGGTCGAGACGATCTGGCCGGGGCTCGTGAGGGCGTCGATCTGGGCGGGATTGAGGCCCAGCAACAGGAGGCGTTGACGGGCCGCGGCGACTTCGGTTTCACGCGCGGCGCGCACTGCCGTGACCTCGTCCAGCTCCTGGCGACTGGCCGCGCCGATCTTCACGAGCTCCTGCGTGCGCTCGAGGCGCCGCCGATCCGCGTCCAGCATGGCGGCCGTCGAGAGCAGCTTCGTCTGCGCTTCGGCGAGCTCGGCGCTGAACACCGTAGCTAGCGGTGCCCCACGGTGCACGGGTGTGCCGAGCTCGGCGTGAAGCTGCGTGACGATGCCTCCCGCGATCGAGCTGACCTTCACCTCTTTGTAGGCGTTCGGGAACACAGTCCCGGGGACGCTGATGGTCCGCTCGAGCGTGGCGTTGATGACGGGCACACTCTCCAGCTTGAGTCGAGTCACTGCCTCCGGGGTCAACAGCAGCTCGACGTCCTGAGTGGGGTCTCCGGCCGCAGTCGGCTGGGCCGGCGTGGGCGGAGTGGGAGAGGTCCCCGACACGGAAACCGGCGCCGCGGCGGAGTCGCCGGCCCGATGACGGATCACGGCCGTGGCGCCGAGAGCGCCCAGTCCGACCAGCGCGATGGCGATGAGCGCGAAAGCGACCAGGCGTTGCGCGCGGCGCGTGTCGGTAGCCAACGTGTCTCGTCCGCTCACCGGGAGGGCGCCCCCACCGCCCGCTCGATCTCGACTGCCGCTGCGTATGCAGCGAGGAGCGACTGGGTATAGCCCGTCTCGACGTCGATGTACCGACGCTGTTCTGCGATCAGATCAAGCAGACTTGTCCGCCCCAGCTCTTGGGTCCTTCGGACGACATCAAGGTTTTCTCGGGCCACCTGTCGGACTCCGCGCTCGTAGATTTCGAGCGCCCGGCCCGCTGCCGCATGCTGAGTGAAGGCCGCCTCGACCTCCTGACGGACGGTGAGCGTCGCGAGCTCCATGCGGCGCTCGGCCGCCCGCGCTTCCGCGGCCGCCGCCGCGATATTCCCTTCGTTGCGATTCCGGACGGGCAGCGTGATGGACAGGCCGCCACCCAGGAAGTGGAATACGTCCTCGATCGGCCGCGTGCCGCCGCGCGCCGTGATCCCGCTGAGTCCGTCGAAGCCCATCGCCTGGCGCTGGTAGCCGACGTTGAAGCTCGCGTCCCAGCGGGCGTCCGCCTGCTCCTTGGCGATCTTCGCGCGCGCCATGGCCAGGTCCGCGCGCGCCACCGCCAGATCGGGGCGTACCGCGAGCGCATGCTGCACGGCGCCTTCGCGCTCGAGCACGGGCAGCGCCGGGCTAAGCGTCCCGGCGAGCACCAGCGGGGCGTCGGACGGCCACCCGGCGAGCGTGCGGAGCTGGAGCGCCGCCACCTCGAGGCGGCTCTGGAGGATCTGCCGCGTGGACTCCAGTCGATTCACCTCCACCGTCAGCAGGCGCTCTTCGAGGGGCGGCGCAGCGCCACGCTGCACACGAGCGCCCAGCAGCTGGAGCGCATGACGATTGACGTCCAGCAGCTCGTCGGCGACGTCCAGATCGCGGCGTGCCGCCAGTAGCTCGCCTGCCTTGCTCCGGATCTCTGCTCGCAGCCGCCGTTCGCGGTCGGTGATTTGCGCGCGCTTCAAGTCGACCTCACGCTCGGCCACGCCGACGCGGCCCGCCTTGCGCCCAGCGAGGTCCAGCGGGATCGTCACCCCAGCCCCCACATTTGAGTCCGGGCCCGTGACGCTCCGCTGGCCACCCAGCTCCAGCATCGGATTGGGGCGGAGGCCCGCCTGAACCAGCCGGCCCTCAGCCGCCTCGGCTTCGGCGCGCACCGCGGCGAGCTCTGGGTTGTCGCGAATGGCCCGTGCCACCAGCTCGTCCACCGTCAGCGGCGAGGCCGGCTGCGCCGCCGCCAGCCCGGTCCCGGCCAAGCCCCACAGCACGCCGCAGGTGCCCAGGACCTGAAGCGGGCGTCGCAACGATTTCATCGTACCGGCACCGAGAATCGAGTCGATCCCTTGCCGGTCGGGCCATCCCACGTGACCGTCACCTGACGAGCGCCCCGATCCGGAAACGTGATCGTTCCGCGGTAGCGGCCCGGGCCGTCCGGACTCAGGGTTGCGCCGGCGATCATCGGCGCCATGCCGGGCATGGCCATGCTGGTGCTGAGCGATACCTGGCCCACATCCGCCGGCTTCTGAGTGGCCGGAGACGCGAACTCGAGCACGAAGGTGTTCTTGCCCTGCGTCCATTGGCCCGACTCACTCTTGAGCACGATCACCGCGTCCTTCGTCTTTTGCGTCTGGATCACCTTCAGATCCTGTGCCGCCGCGGAACCGGTCAGCACCGCGACGAGTACGAGTGGCAACATCCAACGAATCATTGGGCTCCTCCTCCTTTCCAACTCTCGGGTTCGACCCAGGGACTGGGCGGGATTGGCACTGACGTGGTTGCGTCCGCACGACGGAGCTCACGCTCACGGAGCCAGAAGAAGACGACGGGGGTGACGATCAGGACGAGAGCCAGTGAACTTACCATTCCGCCCAGCACCGGCGTGGCCAGCGGCTTCATCACTTCCGAGCCCGTCGAGTGGCTCCACATGATCGGTAGCAGGCTGGCCACCACCGTGGTCACGGTCATCACCTTGGGACGCAAGCGCAACAGCGCCCCTGCGGTGACGGCCTCGAGCAGGGCGGCCGAAGTCAGCTGTCCGCCCAGCTCGGCGCGCTTCCGTGCGACGGCTTCCTCCAGATAGATGACCATCACGACTGCGGTCTGTACCGCCGTGCCGAAGAGCGCGATGAAGCCGACCCATACCGCGACCGAGAAGTTGTAGCCGAGCGCGTACACGAGATAGATCCCGCCGGCCAGGCCGAAGGGCACGGCGAGCAGCACCTGGGCGGCGTCAAGGAACGAGCGGTACGTCAGGTAGAGCAGCAGGAAGATCACCACGAGTACGACCGGGACCACCACCTGCAGGCGCTGCCTGGCCCGCGCCTCATTCTCGTATTGGCCGCTCCATTCGACGTAGAAGCCTTTCGGCAGCACGACGCGGTCGGCGACCAGCCGGCGTGCCTCGTCCACGAAGCTCCCGGCGTCTCGGCCCCGCACATTCAACAGGACGGTCACAACGAGCAGGCCGTTCTCGCTGGCGATCATCGACGGGCCCGCCACCGATCGGATCTTCGCGAGCTGCCCCAGGGGGATTTGCGTTCCGTTGGAGGCCGCCACCGGGATGCCGCGGAGCGCCTCGGGGCTGGACCGGTAGGGCGCGGCGTACCGCACTCTCACGGGGAACCGCTGACGACCTTCCACGGTAAGGGTCAGATTCGTCTCGCCGACCGCGGTCTCGATCACGTCCTGGATCGCCCCCACGGTGATTCCGTGGCGAGCGGCCACCTCGCGATCCACGCGGATGTCGAGATACGGGGCGCCGGTGACCTGCTCCGGGTAGACGTCGGCCGCGCCCGGTATGCCCCGCACCACGCCGGCCACTGCACGTGCCCGCTCCTCGAGCGTGGCCAGGTTGTCACCGAAGACCTTTACGCCGACCTCGGAGCGGATGCCGGTCGTGAGCATGTTGATCCGGTTGATAATGGGCTGCGTCCAGATGTTCGACACACCGGGCAGGGACGTCGCCGCGTCCAGTTCCGCGATGAGCTTGTCTCGCGTCATGCCGGCTCGCCAGGACCCCTCGGGCTTGAGCCGCACGATGCTTTCCACCATGTTGATCGGCGCCGGATCAGTGGACGTGTCAGCTCGAGAGATCTTTGCCACCACCTCCGCGACTTCGGGTACGGCCTGGATGGCGGTGTTCTGCATGCGGGTGATCTCGATCGCCTGGGGTAGGGAGACAGCCGGATCGGTCACCGGCATGAACATCAGGTCACCCTCGTTGAGCGGCGGCATGAACTCCTTGCCAATGCGAGGGACGAGGGCCAGCGCGCCGGCCATCACCAACGCGGCGATGCCGAGCGTAAGGACTCGGTGCCGCAGCGCCCAGCCGAGGACGGGGCGGTAGGCCCACACCAGGGGTCGCATCACGGGGTTTGCTTCCTCGCTCCGGACTCGTCCGCCGATCAGCAAGCTGCAGAGGACGGGTACGAGCGTGACGGAGAGCAGCGTCGCGCCAACCATCGCAAACGTCTTGGTGAATGCCAGCGGGTGAAAGAGCTTACCTTCCTGCCCAGTGAGAGCGAAGACCGGGATGAAGGCCAAGATGATGATTGCCATCGAGAAGAAGATGGGGCGCCCGACCAGCGTCGTGGCCTCGAGGACGGTGGCGGTGATGGCGATGCGGTCGCGCGACCGCACGCGTCGCTGCTCGATGAAGCGGAAGGCATTCTCGGTAACCACGATCGCCGCGTCCACCAGCACGCCGATGGCGATGGCGATCCCGGCCAGCGACATGATGTTCGACGTGATGCCGAGATAGCGCATGAACAGGAACGCGGTGAGCACGGCGAGGGGGATTGGAAGCGTCACGATCAAGACCGAGCGGAGGTTCAGCAGGAAGACGACGTTTACCGCAGTAACGACAAGAGCCTCCTCGATCAGGGCACGTTTGAGGGTCGCCACCGAGCGCCCGATCAACTCCGACCGATCGTAGAACGGTACGATGCGGACCCCAGTCGGCAGGCCGGCCTGCAGGGCCTGGATCTTCTCCTTGACCCGGGCTATGACGTCGATGGTGCTGGTGCCGTACCGGGCGACGACGACCCCGCCCACCGCTTCGTGGCCGCCCTTCAGCAGCGCGGCGACCCGGAAGGCGTCTCCCACCTTCACGTCGGCGACCTCGCGGACGTAGACGGGCACGCCGTTCTCAGCGCCGATCACGACCTGCTCGAGATCTTGCGGTCGCTCGATCAGACCGAGGCCGCGAACCACCGACCAGGTGCCGGCGCCCTCGACCACGTTTCCGCCCACGTTCTTGTTGCTGCGCAGAACCGCGTCAACGACGGCGGACAGCGGGAGTCGGAATGCGCGCAGCCGCTTCGGGTCTACGTCGATCTGGTACTGGCGCACGGTACCGCCCACGCTGGCCACCTCGGCCACGCCCGGTACGGCATTGAGCTGATACCGGATATACCAGTCCTGGAGGGAGCGGAGCTCCTGAAGCGACCGGCCGGGTCCCTCCACGGTGTACCAGAACACGTGCCCGACGCCGGTAGCGTCCGGTCCGAGGGTCGGCACCACGCCCGTTGGCAGCGCCTTGCCCAGAAGGTTCAGCCGTTCCAGCACGCGCGAGCGGGCGAAGTAGAGATCGACCGCGTCTTCGAAGATCACATTGATCATCGAGAAACCGAAGGCAGAGGAGGACCTGACCACGCGCACGCCGGGCAGCCCTTGGAGGCTCACGGTGAGCGGATAGGTGAGCTGGTCCTCCACCTCCTGCGGCGAGCGGCCGGGCCAGTCCGTGAAGACGATGACCTGGTTGTCCGAGAGATCTGGGATCGCATCAATGGGCGTGGTGACAAGTGCCCAATAGCCCCACGCGGCGAGCAGCAGAAAGCCCGCCACCACGAGGACGCGATTCCGGAGCGAGCTCGCGATCAGCGAGTTGATCATCCCCGTCGAACCGGCGCCGAGCCCTACGCCGACCCCTTGCGGAGCCGGGCGATCGCCACCCACGTCAGCACGATGAGGCTGCCGAGGAGCACAAGGCCCAGTAGGCCTCCGAGGCCGCAGGCAACGGCCATCGGCCAGCCCATTCCATCCATCATCATGTGCGTCATCCTTTTCCCCTTGCCGCCGGATGCATGAGCCGGTGATGCCCATCGATGGATGGACTTCGCCCGCGCAGAGTCCGGGCCCGCTAGGCTTGGTAACGAACTACGAGCGGAACGGAACTAGGCGGAGGGGAGGGAACGTGGAGGGTGCTCGGGACCAGCGACCGTGGCGAGCGGAAGATGCGGGCCCGCCGGGAACGCGAACGGCGACACGGCGATGGACGCGGCCGACAAGGTGGGCTGCTCCATGATGCAGGCGGTGGGCCCGCACGAGGCCTCGCAGAGAGCGATCGTCACGGCGCACGCGTCGAACGCCATGCCGACCGGACCAAGGAGCACCCAGGCCAGCAGGATCAGGAGCGCAGTGACGCGGTAACGGCTCATGGCTCGTGGCCAGTATGGGAGGCCAGGCCGCTCATGTCAACGAACGCCAGCCGTGGGGGGTCTATGGTGGCCCAGCAAAGCGCTCAGACTTTCGATTGGTAGTGCGGTCGCGAAGGAGAGCTTTGCGCGTGGCGACGACGACGATGTCGCATGGCCCGGCACAGACTCCGCACGCGACGATGGGGGCCGCGACCATCGATGCCATCGCCACCCCAGCGAGGGAAAACTCTCCACACCAGACCCCGTCGACAAGCCCCTCACAACAACACGCGAAGCGGTAACCTCGCCGCCCGCCAGCATCGAACGGGGCACACGAGCTGGCCTACCGGCAAGCCTCCTGGAGCGAGTGACCTCCTAGCTGCCTGCGGCCCGACGGGCGGTCTCGATCCGGGCCGCCAGCTCCGCCACTGTCGGCGCCTCGAAGAGCTGCGTGAGCGGCAATTCGACTCCAGTGGCGTCCCCCACGTGGGACATGATCTGCATCGCCTGGAGCGACTGCCCCCCGAGATCGAGGAAGTTGTCGTGGACGCCGATCTCGTCGAGGCCGAGAACCTCCCGCCAGAGCGCGGCCACCGCAACTTCCATCGGCGATCGCGGAGGCACGAAAGCCACGGTGGAGGCGGGACGGTCGCGGCCAGGCTCGGGGAGCGCGTTCCGGTCCACCTTGCCGCTCGACGTCAGGGGCAGCGCATCGAGCAGCACGATGCGCCAGGGGATCGCCGGCCCGGGCAGACGGGTGGCCACGGCCTGCCGGAGATCGCGCGGCGTGGGTCGGGCCGCGGCGACGGGGACGACGTAGGCGACCACGCGCCGGTCTCCCGGTCCGAGATCGCTCGCGATGGCCGCCGCCTCTCGCACGTCGGGGAGCTGGCGCAGTGCCGCCTCGACCTCACCGAGCTCCACGCGTTGCCCGCCGACCTTGATCTGCCGGTCACCGCGACCCAGCACCACGAGGCAGCCGTCGGCCAGCCGCCGCCCCTGGTCGCCGGTGTGATAGGTGCGGACATTGCGGCGTCCCACTGCCGGACGGTACGCTGCGCGGGTGAGCGCCGCTCGGCGCCAGTAGCCCAGCGGAAGGAAGCGGCTGGTCAGCGCGACCTCGCCCGGACCACTGCGCTCGACGGGCTGGCCACTGTCGTCGAGCAGCTGCACCTCGCATCCCTCGAGCGCATATCCGGCGGGCACGATGCCCTCGGGCAGCGCACTCGTGTGGTCTGCGGTGAAGAGGGCGAACGTCCCGGTCTCGGTGGTGCCGAAGTTGTTGACGAACAAACAGGTGGGGCGGGTCAGCCGGCGGTACAGCTCCACGTCCGCCGCCAGCAACGGCTCGCCACCCACGTTGAGGATGCGAAGGTCAGGAAAGCGCTCGTTCCCGAGCGTCTCCGCGAACCGGCGAAAGACCGTGGCCACGGAGACGTAGATCGTGATCCGCCAGCGCGCTAGCCACTCGGCCATGCCCTCGACGCCCTCTCCCCGGACGTCGTACGGGAACACGCTGGCGCCGTTCAAGAGCGCCATGAAGGTGTCGCGCATCGCCCCCAGGAAGGCGCAGGAGGATAGCAGCGTCACGCGATCCCCGGCAGTGATGCGGTACGCGTTGATGTGGTTGCGAATGTAGTGGAGCGCGTTGCGGTGATTCTGCAAGACGCCCTTGGGCTCTCCCGTCGACCCGGAGGTGTAGATGACGTGCGCCAGGCGCTGGGACGGGATCGACAGATCAGGGCGCGCCTCATCACGAGTATGAAGCGCGTCCACGTCCACCACGGGGATCCCGGCACCGGCGAGACGCGTGGCGAGCGCACGGTGGGCGCCGTTGGTCACGAGTGCCGCCGGCCGCGCGTCGGCGAGGAGGCTCCGTAGCCGGTCCGGTGGATCGGCGGGATCGAGCGGCACATAGAACTTGTCCGCCTTGAGGGTGCCGAGGGTGGCGACCACCGCATCGCCACCCTGGCCGAGGAGCAGGGATACGGGCTCGTGGCGCACGCCGCGGCGGGCGAGCAGCTCGTTGGCAAGGCGGTTGGCCGCCCGATCGAGCTCCGCGTAGCTCAGGCGTACTCGCGGTGAGGCCAGCGCGAGCCGCTCTGGCACTCGGGCCACCTGGTCCTCGAACCGCGAGACGAGTGACCGGCCAAACGCCTCGGGCGGAAGCGGATCGAAAGCGATCGACGCCGGGGTCGATGACGCGATCCCTGCTCGCGTACGGGCAATTCTGTCAATCACGTCGGATGCCACGTCGTTCGATCAATACGCCGGAGCATTTGCCGAAAGGGGCTTCCCCGTCAAGGGGCTCTGGGCAACATACGCCACGTGGCGTGATTCTCTTCCTCCCGGCGGAGTGGGTGGCCATTTCGCGCTTGACATGTAGATCCTCCGCTCAGCAGACTCGCGAACCAAAGACGTGACATACTTCGTCATCTGTGGCGTCGCCTTCCTGACGTCGGGTCTGACCTTCTTCTCGGGCTTCGGGCTGGGCACGCTGCTCCTCCCGGCCTTCGCGCTCTTCTTCCCGGTCGAGCAAGCCGTCACCATGACCGCGGTGGTGCATTTCCTCAACGGCCTCTTCAAGCTGGTGCTCGTAGGACGGCACGCGAACATGGCGATCTTGCTTCGGTTCGCCGTGCCTGCGGTGATCGCGTCCTTGATCGGCGCGGGGCTGCTCATCGGACTGTCTGGCGTGCAGCCCCTGATGCGCTACACCGTCTTCGGCCACGTCGCCGAGGTGACACCGCTCAAGCTGATGGTCGGCGGCCTTCTGTTTGTGTTCGCCCTCGCCGAGGTCGTGCCGCGCACGCGCGACCTCTCCTTCAGCGCCCGGTGGCTTCCGATCGGCGGTGCCCTGACCGGGTTCTTCGGAGGGCTCTCCGGGATGCAGGGCGCGCTGCGCTCCGCGTTTCTCGTGAGGACCGGACTGTCGAAACAGGCCTTCATCGCGACGGGCGCCGTCGTTGCGACGCTGATCGACATGTCCCGCCTGGCGGTGTACGTGCCGATGCTCACGGGGGCGTCCGGCGAGACGGACTACGTGTTGCTCGGCGGAGCCGTGCTTGCGGCGCTCGCGGGCGCTTATCTCGGGAGTCGCTTCCTCACGTCGATCACGATGGCTGGTGTCCGCGTGATCGTCGCGTGCATGCTCTTCCTCGTCGCGCTCGGCGTCGTCAGCGGAGTGCTGGCGTGAAGCCCACCTGTCCGCACCGCGAAACGGCTATCCGCCTCCTTCCTGCGTCAGCCGGATGGCCCCGGCAGTGTTCCAGCCGATGCTGACGCCGCCTCGTGGTGTGTCGGAAGCGTGCTAGACTCCCCCGGGCCCGAGGCGTTCTGGTTCGAGCCAGGGAGACCGCTGATGGCTGACGACGAGGAGTATCTGCTGGACCTCATTCGGCGGAAGATCGTCGCTGGCGCGCTTCCGAAAGTGAACTGCCGCATGACGTGGTTCACTCCCGGGACGTCCGGCGCCTGCGCAGCGTGCGAACGACCCATCGCGTCCACAGAAGTGGAGGTCGAATGCGACCTTTCCGCGGGGGGCACCCTCCGCCTGCATCGTCGATGCTATGAGCTCTGGGTGGCGGAGTGGACGACAGCCGGCCGTGGTCGCTAACCGCACCGCGCCCATCCGACGGAGGCCCCATGCCCTTCACTGTCGTGGTCATCGACGACGATCCTCAGTGGCATGAACTCATCGCCTACGCGCTTCGCCCCGCGTCCGATACGCTGACCATCGTCGGCAATGAGCGCGGGGGGATGGCGGGCCTCGCCCTCGTTCGACGGGAGCGTCCGGATATCGTCATCACCGACCTGATGATGCCCGACCTGGATGGCGTCGCACTGACACGCCACATCAGATGTGAGCTGCCCGGAACACGCGTCATCCTCATCAGCTCTAGCATTGAACAGGCGTATCAGCTCATGGCATCGGACAGCGGAGCGGATGCCTACGTGAGCAAGAGCGTATTGTTCGACAGCTTGCTCGCCGCCGTGTGGGACGTCATCCGCCGTCGGTTCTCGGGCGGCAGCTGGCCGAATCCAGTGGACCCGGTCGAACTGCAGAAGCCGTCGCTTCCCTGAAGGACGTCGCGGCCGCTGGCGCGACCTTCACCGGCGGAGAAGGGGGGCACCCATGACACGCCCTGAGGAGCTGCGCGAGCAGATCCGGGGGAAGATCCTCGCCGGCGCGCTTCCCAAGGAGTACTGCCGCATGACGTGGTTTGGCCCCGGACGGGGCGGGACCTGCGCGGCATGCAACCAGCTCATTGGGCCGGACGACATCGAGGTCGAGTGCGACTTGCCCGGTGGCGGCGTCCTGCTGTTCCATCGCCGCTGCTACGACCTGTGGGCCGACATCTGGCCGTCCAGTAACGGGTGATTCCTTCCCGGCGGCGGCCGGCGGACAGTAGAAACTGCTCCATGCCCCGGTCAGCCGGCGGACGATCGCTTGAAAATCCGCGGGGCTTTCGCCAGCGGGGCTCGGGCACGGCCGTTGCACCCGCCGCAACTCCCTAGCGCCCTCAGCGCCTTGGAGGTCGCGCTCCGTGTCCTGGAACATCGTCGTCATCGACGATAGCGTGGACGTTCGGCTCATCGTCCAGGCTCTGATTCGCCCGATGGCCGATACCATGGCGGTGGTGGAGGAGGCGGCTGACGGCGAAGCCGGGCTCGCGCTGGCGCGCCGCGTGCGGCCCGACCTCGTGATCACGGAAATCAAGCTACCGCGCCTCGACGGGATCGCGTTGACACGGCGGCTGCGAGCCGAGCTGCCAGGGACGCGCGTCATCCTCATGAGCTCATTCACCGAGGACGCCGAGCGGGTCATGGCCTCAACCAGCGGCGCCGACGCCTTCGTCCACAAGGGCGTGATCACGACCGCACTGCTCCCCGCGATTCGGGACGTGATGCGCCGGGGCCCCCCGCGCGGGGCTGACTCCTAGTGCCGGGCGAACCCATGGCATGTGTTCGCGCGCCCTCCGAGGAGTCCGAATCACCTGCCCGACTTCTCGAACTGGAGGTCACCATGTCGAGATCGATTGCGTTGGTCCTCTTGGCGATCGCAGTGTTCGCGAGCGCGTCATGCGGCCTGACGGTGCGGCCGGCAACCTGGACGCAGATCCATTCCGAGAAGACCAACACCGGATTCAACGCGGTCCGCAGTGTGCTCGCGGACCCGCAGGTCAAGCTGTGGAGCGCACCCGTCGGGCAGCTTTCGGTCTCCTCTCCCGCCGTCGGCCCGGACGGCACCGTGTACATCGGAAACCTCGCCGGTGAAGCGGTGGCCATCAACCCGGACGGCACGCCGCGCTGGCGCCGCCTGCTCGGGTCGCGGATCGTGGCGACGCCCGCCGTCCACACGCAGACGGGCGAGATCGTGTTCGTGGTCCAGAATCCGCTGACCCAGACCGATTATCTTTCGTTCCTCTATCGGCTGTCTCCGGCGGGCGACATCCTGGCAGTCTCGACGGAGCAGAACCTGTTCACAAGCTCCGCTCCGAAGATCTGGCGGGAGCACGTATTCCTTCAGACCGGAGTGCGATACGGGCAGGGCGGCGAGACGATCGTGGCGGGCGGCTACGTCTACGTCTTCGATCGGACGCGCCTTCAAGTGGTCGCCAAGGCGGCGCCGAGCTGCGGACATCCCATCTGTGGCGGCTCCGGCTTCTTCGAGCACCTCTTGGAGATGCTGAGCTGTCTCGTGCAGCTCCAGATCCCGGCGCACTGTCGCGACTTCGAGGGCAAGCCCGGGCCGACGCACGAGCCGTCCGTGGCGATCGTGGACGCCCGGAACGCCGTCGACGACCCCGATCGACCGACGGTCCTCGCGGCCACGGGGCTCTGCGCGGTCGCCATGCGCTTCGATCCCTCCGCAACATTCGATCACCGCCTTCGGCAGCTCTGGGGGCAAAAACTGGTCGGCGATTGTGCCGACCCGGTATGGTGTGCGTCGCCCACCGTCACCCCAGGCGGGCAGGTGGTGTTCGGCGCCGCGACCTACCGATACGACAAGGGCCGGACCAGATCATTCGACGTGCGAACCGGCGTACAGCTCTGGGAGCGGGACCTCGATGCAGCCGTTCGATGGGCCCCCGTCGCGTTCTTGCGGCAGATCTATGTGGTGACGTCAGACCGGCTGGTCGTGCTCGACAGCGACGGCACGCCGTCGCACGAGGCGCCACTGCAGGGCACTGGTCATGCCGCGGCGCTCTCGCTCGAGCACGTCCATGTCACCACCAGCGCCGGTGTCCATACCTTCCGCTTGGACCCGCGGCAGGGGTCCAGTTTTGACGGCACGATCGCGGACCCGGGCGTGACGTGGCCGGCCCGCGCGATACCAGCTCTGGCCCAAGATGGAACGCTCTACGTCTCCACGCCGAACGGATTCCTCCATGCGTACCGCCCGGGCTCGCCGTGACCGCGCGCCGCACGCTACGTGGTCAGCGATGACGAATGTGTCCTCGCCGGAGGTCGTCACACTCGGCTACTTCGTAGACTGCATTCGCTGCGCGTACTTCATCATGATTTCCCCCATCGCCTTCATCATTTCCCCGCGCATCGCCATCATCTCGGCCTGTTGCTTCGGGTCGCCGCCGCCCATCATGCCGGGGCCCATTCCGCCGCCCATCATGCCCGAGCCCATTCCACCGCCCATCATGCCGCCGTACCCCATCATGTGACGGCACATCTCCATGTGCTTGGCCATGTGGGCCTCCATGGCCGGGGCAGGTGTGCCCGGGGTCGCCGACGGCGCGGGAGGTTGCTTGGCCGCATCATGCTGATGCGGTGGCTGCTGAGCGAGCAGGACGGATGTGCTGAGCGCCAGAGCGAATGCGGCGGTCACCACGAGGGTCATAACCCGTTTCATGATCCTCCTCCTATAGGGTTCACGGTTGACACGACGGAGACTCAGGGCATTGCCGATGACCGTCCTGATCCACCCCGACCCCGATGCTTGTTGCCACCACAAGCGTCATCCCTACCGCTAGCGCCTTCATCGCTCCTTCCTGAGTTGGTAAGTTCATGGCCTAATTCTCCCCTGGCTCAGTGCCGATGGCTGCCACCCGGAGTCTGCGGCGCCTGCGGGATCGTTGACGCGGGGGCCTGGCCCCCGGACGTCACCCTCGTGTCGATGCCGTCGCGGGCGAGCTCCGCGTCGCTGGCCTTCATGGCGACGGTCCCGGGCGGATGCCGGTACCAGCCCGGATCCTCGTCGTAGCTCTTCAATTCATCGCGCACCTTGAGGATGGTGAACAGCCCGCCCATGGAGATGTAGTCGCCGAATGGACCGGGGGCCCCCTTCATCGAGATCGTGTTCCGCGGGTAGGGCATGACCTCCGCCATCTGGCCCATGTCCATCCCCGTGTGACCATGCGTCATGTAGGCCGGCAAGAGGGGCCGGATCGTCTCGTCGAGGCCGCGCGGGTCCATGCCCACCAGGTTGGGGAAGTCATGCCCCATCTGATTCATCACGTGATGGGTCATGTGGCAGTGGAAGGCCCAGTCTCCCGGCGCGTCCGCGATGAACTCGATATTGCGCGTCTGGCCCACCGCGACGAGCACCGTGGTCTCCGGCCACTGAGCCGTAAGTGGGATGTCGTCGCCGTCGGTGGCGGCCACCCGGAACTGGTGCCCGTGGATGTGCATGGGGTGATGGTCGGTGGCGCCCAGATTCCCCAGACGGATCCGGACGCGATCGCCGGTCTTGACGACGAGGGGCGCCGTTGATGGGAAGACCTTCCCGTTGAGCGTGAGCACGTTGAAGTCGCTGGGCTGAAGGGTTGCGGGGCGGCTAGTACCTGCCTTGATCTCCCATTCGCTGATCATCAGGGAGAAGTCGCGATCGACGCGGTAGTCCGGCGAGGGATTGCGGGGGTGAATGATGAACATCCCGATGAGCCCCATCCCCATCTGGGTCATCTCATCGTGGTGGGAGTGGAACATCAGCGTGCCGTGCTGGCGTAGCGTGAACTCGTACTTTGCGGTCTCGCCGGCCTTGATGTATGGCTGGGTGAGTCCGCCGACGCCGTCCATGCCGCTCGGCAGATAGATGCCGTGCCAGTGCACCGAGGTGGGCACCGGGAGCCGGTTCGTGACGTAGATACGAATCCGCTCGCCCTCCACCGCCTCGATTGCCGTGCCATTGACTCGCCCGTTGTACCCCCAGCAGCGCGCGCGCAGGCCGGCATCGAAGGCATGGTCGATCTCCTCGGAGATCAGGTGGAACACCTTCACGCCATCGACGACCTTGAAGGGTAACGCCGCCCCGTTGGGGACGATGATCGGCCGGTAGTGCTGACCGGGCAGCCCTGGCGCGAGCGGAGCCACATCGACTGGTCCACCGCTGTACGTCTTCTGCCAGTAGGTCCGCCCCGCGGTGGACTTGGGTGCGGACGTCCCGGCTTCGTACCGCCCTTGTGAACGTGCGTCCCTCGCTGAGCCCAGGCCGGCCGCGAAGGAAGCCGCGCCGATACTCAGGATCTGGCGTCGTGACAGCGATCTCCCCACGGTCTCCCTCCTGTCAATGTCCCTCGGGATCTCGCATGCGCCCCGGGGCTTCCCCCCTGGCCGCCCGACTCCCGGCCTGACCGGGGAGCCGGCCGCTCGCGATGGCGGCCTGATCAGTGGCGGCCAGCCAATATTCACGAAGTGCCTCAACGTAGGCGGCCGCCGTCTCGATCTGGTCCTCGCGGGCCCGCAGAAGCGGAAAGATTCCGATTTGCATGGCGTTGTATTGAAGCTGCGCCTCGTTGACGATGCGCTCCCGTAACGGGAGGAGGATGTCCTTGTAGAACATCGCGCGATCCCGCGCCCCGTCGAGGCGATCCTGCACCGCGCGCGCCGTCGATCGAATCCGAACCGCCAACGCGTAGTACTCCTGCTGGGCCCGGCGCAGCTCCGTGGCGCCTCTCGCGATACGCGCTTGACCTTGGTCGAAGATGGGCAGCGGAATCGAGATCGCCGGCCCTAGCTTCCAGGCCTCTCCTCCGTCCTTCTCCGCCTCGACGCCCGAGTCGAGGTCCGGGGTCAGCGCGCTCGCCCGGCTATAGCCGAGCTGCTGGCCCGCGGAGACGATCCGCTGCCTGGCGTGGAGCAGATCCAGGCTCCGATCCACCGCGGAGCGCTCGACGTCCTGAGGCGTGGCCGCGGCGGCCGGAATCTCGGGCATGCGGGCGTCGAGGTCCCATCGCGTCTGCTCGCCCCAGAGCCCCATCAGCTCGTTCAATTGCTCACGACTCAGACGGGCATTGACCTCCGCCCGCCTGAGGCCAAGGCGCGACATCTCCATCTGGGCCCGTTCGCGTGCCAGATCGAGGTCGGAGATATTGCCGGCCGCGTAGAGCCGCCGGCTCACCTCGAATGAGGCCTTCAGCGCCTGCGCGATGGTGCGCCGCAGCTCGACGAGCTGCTCGTCGGCCTGGTGGACGTAGAAGGCCGCCCGCACCTGGGCCGCGAAGTCGAGGACGGCGCCGGTGACCCAGAGCTTCGCTCCCTCGAATCGTGATGCCGCCACGCGCTTCCGCAACGGCACGTACAGCGCGTCGAGGAGGCTCACCGCGACCCCGAGCTGAAGGTCGGGGCGGGCTCCCGACACGGGAAACAGTATGGCGGCGTCGATGACGGGATTCTTGAAGAGTCCCGCCTGGACCAGGTCGGACCGGGCGACACCGAGCTCCGCGTACATGGCCTGCAGATTGCGGTTGTTCAGGAGGGCAACCTGCACGGCGGCGTCGACGGTCAATGTCTGCTGCAGCAGCCCTTGGACGTGCTCCGCCGACTCCGGGCCCAAGTCGGCTCCAGGGCTCCAGACGACCGTCGCCCCGGCACGCCGCTCGACCGCCTGCTTCACGTCGGAGAATCCCGCATCCAGCGTGACCGAGGCGCACCCCACCGTGCCGAGCAGCAAGAGCGAGAGTCCGATCAGGCGACACCGCCTCACGGCATCTTCTCGATGTGCACGATGGCCCGGCGGTTCACGTCGATCGTGAACCGGATCCGGTCACCTTCCTTGAGGCTGGCTAGCAACGAAGGCGGGTCCACGCGATAGCCCATGGTCATCGCCGACATGAAGCCCTTGATCTCCTCGTGATCCACGACGATCTGGCCCGAGCTCGGCACCGTGGAGACGACTTCTCCTTGTCCCACCACGGTCCGGGGCGAGCTTTCGGAGACACTCGATGAGGGCGGCCCGGGCGCCGGCGCCCCCGGAGGAACCGCGGCCACCGCGGTCACGGGCGGTAACGCGGGGACATCGGCTCCCGTGTAGGCAAGCGTCTGCGAGGGCGCGGCCCGGGGCGCGGCCTGGGCGTCTGGATGGGCGGGGTGACCAGCAGGCAGCGGCGCCAGCTCGTAGGCGCATCCCGTCATGACCACCGTGCTGATGGCGAGTAGCGAGTTCAGACTTCGACGCAGTACCATGCCAGGCTCCTCGCCTCACTCGCCCAGCTTCTCGAGCTTGGTGATGGCCCGTGCCTGGGTGTCGATCGTGAAGCGCACCTTGTCGCCCGGCTTCACCGTGGCCAGCAGGGAAGCAGGATGGACCTTGTATCCCATCGTCATCGCCTCCATGAAGTCCTTGATCTCGCCGTGCTCCACGACCACCTGCTGGCGGTTCGGACGTACGGACACGATGGTGCCCTCGCCGGTGACGAACTGTGGCTTCGGCCTCAGCTCCGGGTGCTCGGCTGCGGTGTGCGGGCCCCGGTGCCCCGAGAACGTGTGCGCATAGGCGATGACTGCCCACCGGTCGTTCTGGGACAGCTCGCCCTTCCAGGGCGGCATCGTGGAGCCCTTGGACTTGAACGGCTCCACCAGTCCACCCTCGCTGACCCGCCAGTACCAGAAATTGCCGGCCATTTCCGCGACCATCTTGGCATCCGTCAGATCGGCGGGCTTCAAAGGCAGGTTCGCTGCGCCCGGACCCTTGCCGTCGCCTTTCTCGCCGTGACAGAGCGCGCACTTGGCGGTGTAGATCTCGCGTCCCCTGGCGAGCATCTTGGGGTCGGTCCACACGTGGTCCGGTAGCTGCGCCTTGGCATAGGCCGCGGGAACGGCTGGATGATCGTGGTCGTGATGGCCGCCCTTGCCATGGGGGCCGGTGTCGGCGACCGTGGCGCGACCCCACGGCGCCACAGCCAGGACACCCACGACGACCGCTATGAGCGCACGTAGGACGATCTTCGAGTCAATCAAGAGACCCTCCTCTTCGTTTGGACAAAGGGCGAGCGGCCGCCGACACTCGGCGAGCGCTGGTCTTCTGGCCTACCGAACGGGAGCGTCTAGATCAGGAGGGCGGACAGCAGAAGAAACAGCGGCGGCCCGGTCGCGAGCTTGTCGGCCTTCACGGGCACGACGGGCCGCGGCGGCACCACGCTCAGAACTCCTGCCAACACGACGGGCGTAGTCAGGATCGGCGACAGCACCACCCCATTGTGGCTGGGTATGGCGAGTGTGGCCTCACACGTGAGCGCGTGCTCATCACCTTCGTCATGATGAGAGCCCTCGAGCTCGTGGGCCACGGTTGCATGATCCGATACCAGTGCGGCATAAGCGGGCAGTTCGCAGGCGTGCCCCAAGACCAGCAGGACAACGAGCGCAGGGAGGAGCCAGCGGGGGGACACGACCGCACGCGCGCATCGAGCCATTAGCGGCCGAGTCTACGTGGCGGCAACTATGCCGTCAAGGAGCCTCGCATCTTTCTTGCAGGCCGTTCGCCCGTTCGATCGCCTGGGTGAGCTCGGATATCGTGGGCGCCTCGAAGAGGCGGCACAGGGGAACCTCGACCTGTAGTGCGTCGCCTAGTCGGGAGACGAGCTGCGCGGCCAGGAGGGAATGGCCGCCCAGATCGAAGAAATTGTCGTGGACGCCCACGCGATCGAGCCCGAGCAGCTGGGCCCAGATCGCGGCCATCGTGTCTTCGGCCGGACTGCGCGGAGCGATGAAGGGCTTTTCCAGATCGGGTCGGGCGCCGGTGTCGCCGGGAAGCGCGTGACGGTCGACCTTGCCGTTGGGTGTCAGCGGCAGGGCATCGAGAAGCACGAAGGCGGACGGCACCATGTGCTCGGGCAACCGTGATTTCAGGAAGCCGCGCAGCGCCGTGACCGTGGGGGGCGCCTCCTCGCCCGGCACGACGTAGGCGACCAACCGCTTGTCGCCGCGCCCGTTCTCGTGGGCGACGACCACCGACTCCCGCACCGCGGGGTGCTGGCCCAGCGCCGTCTCGACCTCTCCCGGCTCGATCCGGTACCCGCGGATCTTGACCTGGTCGTCGAGGCGACCGCCGAACTCGATGTTGCCGTCGGACAGGTAGCGCGCCCGGTCGCCCGTCCGGTAGAGCCGGGCGCCTGGCTTTTCGCTGAAGGGGTGGGGGATGAAGCGCGCGGCGGTGAGCGCCGGGTCGTCGAGGTAGTGCCGGGCGAGGCCATCGCCGCCGATGTACATCTCCCCCCAGACCCCGATGGGGACCGGATTCCGATGCGGGTCCAGGATGTACACCGAGGTATTGGCGATGGGACGGCCGATCGGGACGGAGGCTGCGATCGCCTCCCGTGTGGTCACAGGGTAGGACGTGGTGAACGTCGTGCTTTCGGTCGGCCCGTAGCAGTCGATCAGCCGGCAATGCGGAAGCTCTTCGAGCACCTTCCGCGCGTGAGGGACGGAGACGACGTCACCACCGGTCAGGAGCTGGGTGACGGGGCGCAGGCCCTCCAGATTGTCCTCCACCATCTTGTGGAACAGGCCCGCGGTGAGCCAGAGGGTGGTCACGTTGTGTCGCTCGAGGATCTGCCCCAGCTCCCGCAGGGACGGCTGCTCCGGGGGAGCCACGACCAGCCGGGCGCCGTTCAGCAGGGGGCCCCAGATCTCGAACGTCGAGGCGTCGAAGGAGAGGGGGGCGAGCTGCAGGAACACTTCGTCTGACGTGAGGCTGGCGTAGCTCGCTCCGCTCACCAGGCGCACCACACCGCGGTGGGGAACGCAGACTCCCTTGGGCCGGCCCGTCGAGCCCGAGGTATACATGATGTAGGCGAGATTGTCCGCCGTCGCCCCGCTCGCGAGGTTCTCCTCGCTCTCGGTAGCCGTGATGTCCTGCGCCTCGTCCAGCGCGACGACGCCGAGTCGAGAATCGAGGACGCCGGGCGCCGGGGCCAGCCGGCCTTGAGTCAACAGCACGCGCACCCGGGCGTCGGCCAGCATGAACGCCAGTCGATCCTTGGGGAAGTCGGGCTCGATGGGCACGTAGACGCCCCCCGCCTTCAGGATGGCGAGGAGGGCGACAACCATCTCCGGCGAGCGCTCCATGCGAATCGCCACCGGTACCTCGAGGCCCACCCCGAGTCGTCGCAGGTGGTGGGCGAGCCGATTGGCGCGGCGATTGAGCTCGTGGTAAGTCAGGCGCTCGTCGCCGAACACCACCGCGACCGCATCGGGGGCGCGCTCGACCTGAGCCTCGTAGAGCTGGTGGATGCAGCGGTCGATCGGATGCGCCACGGCGGCGCCGCTCCATTCGTGGAGCAGCCGAGGCCGCTCCGCCTCCGTCAGGAGCGGCCACGCGTCGATCGGCTCACGGGGATTCGCGACCACACGCTCGAGCAGGAGCCGCAGGTGCTCCATCATGCGCGCGATCGTGTCCCCGTCGAAGAGGTCGGTGTTGTAGTCGATGTAGCCGCGCAGCCCGCCGTCTTCCTCTCGCAAGTAGAGGTGAAGCTCGTACCGCGCCGTCCTCGGATCGATCTCCAGCTCGGTCGCCGTCACGTCGCCCAGCTTGAGGCGGAAGGCCGGCGTGTTCTGCAGGGCGAACGTCACGTGGAAGAAGGGGTTATAGCTCAGATCCCGCGCCGGCTTCAGCGCTTCCACGACCTTCTCGAACGGCACGTCCTGGTGGGCGTACGCCTCCAGGCACACCTCTCGGGCGCGGCCGAGCAGCTGGGCGAAGGTCGGGTTGCCGGAGAGATCCGTGCGCAGCGCCATCATGTTGAAGAAGAACCCGATCAGCCCTTCCAGCTCGCTGCGATCACGACCGGCCGCCGGCGATCCGATCACGATGTCGTCCTGCCCGCTGTAGCGATGCAGCAGGGCCTGATAGGCGGCGAAGAGCGTCATGAAGAGCGTGACCCCGTGGCGGTTGCTCAGGCGCTTGAGGTCCTCGGTCAGCGGGCGGGAGAACGCGACGAAGTGTCGCGCGGTCGCGACGGTCTGCGCGCGGGGCCGGGGCCGATCGGTGGGCAGCTGGAGTCGCTGCACCCCGGCCAGCTTCCGCCTCCAGTAGGCGAGCTGGTCCTCGAGCGCGTCGTCTCGCAGCCACTCTCGTTGCCATCGGGCGTAGTCCGCGTACTGGATGCGCAAGCTCGGCAGCTGGGGCGCCCGGCCGGCGGCGTCGGCCTCGTAGAAGGCCGAGAGCTCGCGAAGCAGGATGCTCGTGGACAGGCCGTCGAAGACCAGATGATGCGTGACCAGCACGAGCACCCATTCGTCATCGGCCACTCGCAGCAGGGTCGTTCGGAGCAAGGGCCCCGGGGCCAGCGGGAAGGGACGCTGAATCTCCTTCGCCATCAGCGCCTGGGCCTGGCGCGCGGGGTCGGGCTTGGCGCGCAGGTCGACCACGGCCGGCTTCACGGAGGCGACGGCGGCGAGGACCTGAACCGGCTGGCCCCCGATGGCGCCAAAGCTGCTGCGGAGGACCTCGTGGCGCTTCACGACGTCGTTGAGGCTCCGCTCGAGGACGGCCACGTTCAACGGACCTTTGAGGCGAAGCGCCAGCGGGATGTTGTGAACGGGGCTGCGGGGCTCCAGCTGCTCGATGAACCACATCCGCTCCTGCGCGAACGAGAGCGGGAGCTGCGCCGCCCGCGCGACCGGCATGATCGCGTCGGCCTGAGGCCGGCGCGCCGGTCGCCCGGCCGCGCCCACGCACTCGGCCAGACCCGCCACGGTGGGCGCCTCGAAGAACTCGCGGAGGCTCAGCTCCACCTCGAACGCATCGCGCACCCGCGAAGTGATCTGGGCGGCGAGCAGCGAATGCCCGCCGAGGTCGAGGAAGTTGTCGTGAATGCCGACCGTCTCCAGGTCGAGCAGCGTCGCCCAGATCTCCGCGAGATCCTTCTCCAGAGGAGTCCGCGGAGCCACGAATGCCTGGCCCAGCTTCGGCCGGCCTCGCGTCGGCTTCGGCAAGGCTCGCCGGTCGAGCTTGCCGGTGGTCGAGAGCGGCAGGCTCTCCAGGAAGACGAACGCGGACGGCCACATGTACTCGGGCAGCGTCCGCGACAGCGCCTGACGGAGGTCGTTGACCGTCGGGTCCTTGCCCGCGGCGGGAACCACGTAGGCGACGAGCCGCGTGTCGCCACCATCATCCGAGAGACCCTGTACGGCCGCCGCGTCGACGGACTCCAGGGCGAGCAGGGCGTCCTCGATGGCGGTGACCTCGACTCGATAGCCGCGGATCTTGATCTGCAGGTCCTTGCGCCCCAGATGGGTCAGGCAGCCGTCGGGACGCATCACGCCCAGGTCCCCGGTCCGGTACAGGCGCAGGTCGCCGCCCTCGGGGTCCGGGGTGAAGGCGGCACGAGTCAGCTCGGGCTGCCCCCAGTAGCCGAGGGCCAGATACCGGCTTCGCACCGCGATCTCGCCGATCTCGTCCGGCCCGACCTCACGGCCCGCTTCATCCAGCAGCAGCACGTCCTTGTCCGGGATGGGGTAGCCGATGGGAATCTTGGTGTCGGTGCCGCTCCAGTCGTGCCGGATGGAGTAGTAGCGAATGTCGAGCGTTTCGGTGGGGCCGATCGCGTGGATGAGCAGGCACCGAGGCGAGAAGCGGCGCTGATATTGCTTGATGTCGTCCCGGTTGATCGCCTCCCCGCCGAGGCGCAGGACGCGCAGGTCCGGAAACATGGCGTCGGGCTTGAGCGTCTGGCAGAACGAGCGAAACGTCGTCGGCAGGGTGTGGATGATCGTGATGCGGCGGGCGAGCATCCAGTCGCCGAGGCCCGGGAAGCCCTCGTTCACGAGGTCGTAGACGAACACGCCGGCCCCGTTCAGAATCGCCGCATAGAGATTCCGGACGGAGTTCGTGTAGCTGCAGGAATGCCACAGGGTCAGCCGATCGTCGGGCGAGATCCGCGCGTAGTTCGTGTAGTTCCGGGCCTCGACGAGGACGTTCCGGTGGCTGTGGACCACGCCCTTGGGCCGCCCCGTGGTTCCCGAGGTGTAGAGCATGAGGGCGGGCGCGTCCGGCGCGATGGATCGAGCGAGGTCCTCCGCCTCGCCGCCGCCGGTGGCGAGAGCGTCGCAATCGAGCACGTCCAGCTCGCGCCCCTGAGCCAGCTCTCTCGCGAGGGAACGGTGCGCCGTGGTCGTCAGAAGCAGCTTGGCGTGGGAATCGTCCAGCACGGAGGCCATGCGCGGCTTGGGGTCCGGAAGGTCCAGCGCCACGTAGAACTTCCCCGCCTTGAGGACCCCCATGAGCGCGGCGATCTGGAACGAGCCGTGATCGAAGAGCAGCGCGACCGGCTCTTCCCCTTCGCCCAGACGAGACAGAATGGCGCGCGCGATGCCATTGGCAATCCGATTCAGCGCGGCGTACGTGTAGTCGCCGTGCACGCTGCCGACGGCGAGACGGTCGGGGTGGCGGGCGACCTGCTGCTCGAAACGCGCGGCGATGGATTGATGGATGGCGGCATCTTCAAACCGAGCAAAAGAATCAGCGGATTGCGCGTCAGGGGACATCGCGCCAGCCTCCTCACCAGACACCTATAGACCTATCTTCCGCTGCTTCGCGCCGGAAGTCCATGACGCTCGTCGGGTCCGGGCACCGGTTGGCTTGGCGACCCTCGGGGCGCACTGTCGGTACCCCATGGACGCCTCGGCCATCCTCGCGCGCGCGGAGGCTTCCGAAGGGCCATCCCGCGAGAAGGTGTATCCTCGGAGACGCCTGCACCTGGCCTCGAGGGTTGACGCCGCGCGGCGTCGAGACTCCGGTGAATCTGGCTTGGCGTTCCCGCCGGGATACACCCAGGAGTCCCCCATGGCCGTCGCCGACGATCTGCGTATCTCCCGAGCCCTTGCCGAGGCCGACTCGCTCCGCCGCGATTCCCGGGCCATCCGCTCCCGGTCGGAGGATCTGCGTCGCCGCATCAGGCAGTTGCGGGACGATTACGCGGTACGGAAGCGGGTACACGCGGGCCTCCGGTCTGACTTCGTCGCGGCCCTCCGGGCACGGCGCGCCGGCGTGCGCCTACGCCCGGGTCCCGCCGCGAGCCGGTCGCGGCTCCCTTGAATCACGGAGCCGCTTGACGTCGTCATCCCTCGGGTGGATCGTCCGGTATGGACCGCGCAACGATTCTCCATCGAGCGCGGACGCTGAGACGTCATGCCGGCTCTCTCTGCGCCTCGGCCCAGGTCCTCCGCGCCAGGGCTCGGATCACGGTTCGCCTCGTGTCTCTCAGCTGCCACCTCCAGCCGCTCCGGCTCCACGCCAGGCTGGCCCGTGGCGGCAGCGGCGAGCCGGACGGGATCCTGCCCGTGATCAGCACGGCGGAGCGGCGCTGCCCCTTCTGCAAGAGCGAGTGGACGATCAATCCGACGGGTCGGGTGCAGACGCGGGAGCAGTTCGTGATGGCCGTCTATCGGTGTGCCACCTGCCACCTCCCGTTCGTCTACGTCAGCCCGGCAGATGCATCGGCCTCGCCGGACGACGCGTGACCGTCCGGGTTCCGGGCCCTAGCGCCCCGGCTCGGCCACGAAGAGCGGGATGCGGCGCGTGGTCTTCGCCTGATACTCCTCGTACGGGGGAAACGCGGCGACGGCAAGCTTCCAGAGACGCGCGCGCTCGGCGCCGTCTTCGACCTCGCGCACCGTCATCGGCTGCACCATGGTGAGGTCGCGGACTTCCACGGCCGGATTCGCGCGAAGGTTGTAGACCCAGACGGGGTTGGTGGGGGCGCCGCCCATGGAGCCGACGAGCACGTAGTTCTGTCCGTCCTTCACGCGCATCAGCGGAGTCTTGCGGATCGCGCCGGTCTTGTTGCCGTGATGGGTCACGATGACGACCGGCAGGCCGGTGTCGCGCAGGGTGGTGCCTTCCTTCCCTCCGCTCCCCTCGTACTGCTCAACCTGCTCGCGCACCCACTGTCTCGGACTCGGGATGTACTCGGGCATGGCGGCTCCTTGGCCAAGGGTTGGAAGCAATGGTGCTGCCTCCACCATACCCGAAATCGGGACGCGCCTCGCGCGCCCTATCGCTTCACGACGATCTCGGCGTCGCCGTCGCGCTGCAAGAGCTCGATGGCGGCGCCCTCGCGGCCCTGCGCGGCCCGGAGTGTCATGCGCGACTTGCCGAGCCGGAGGTCGTGCACCTCGAGCCACTTCAGCCAGGGCGGCAGAGCGGGGCGGTCGAGCGTGAGCCGGTTCTCCGCCGCGGACGGAAGGAGCCCGAGCATGCCCGTCACCAGGTGAAAGACCACGCCGGCCGACCAGGCCTGCGGCTCGCAGGCCACTGGATAGCGGGTGGGACCGTGGCCCGGCTCGCGCGCGAAGCCGCAGAAGAGCTCCGGCATGCGGAAGCCCGCGAAGTGGAGCACGGCCTCGAACAGCGCCGTGGTCAGGGTGAGGAACGGGCCGATGAAGCCGTAGCGGCGCATCCCCAGGGCGGCGATGGCGGTGTCGTGGGGCCACACGGAGCCGTTGTGGTAGCTCATGGGGTTGTAGAGCCGCTCGCGCCGCGCGAGCGTTCGCAGGCCCCAGCCGGCGAACACGTCATCGGCCATCAGCCGCCGGGTGACCACGGCGGCGCGCGCGCCGCTCGTGACGCCGGTCCAGAGGCAGTGCGCGGGATTGGTGGTGACGACGCGCGCGGGCTCTCCCTGACCGTCCAGGGCGAGCGCGTAGAAGCCGTCCTCGCTCATCCAGAAGTCACGCTCGAAGGAGACGCGCAGGCGCGCGGCCCGGCCGCGCAGCTCGCGCGCCATCGCCGGGCGATCGACGATCTCGGCCACCTCGGCCGCCCCTTCCAGCGCCGCGTACTGATACCCCTGCGCCTCCACGAGCGCGATGGGGGCCGGCGCGAGGGCGCCCGAGGCGTGCATGATCGCGTCGTGGGAGTCCTTCCACCCCTGGTTTTCCAGTCCGCGGGGCGAGCGTCGCTGATAACTCAGATACCCTGGCTCTTCCCCAACACCGAACGTGGCCATCCAGTGAAGCACCCGCTCCACCACCGGCCACAGCTCGCCCGCCAGGTGATGATCGCCGGTCCAGCGAACGTACTCGGCGAGCAGCATCACGTAGAGCGCGGGCGCGTCCACGGTGCCGAAGTAGGGGATGAAGGGAATCTCGCGACAGGCCGCCATCTCGCCCAGGCGATATTCATGGAGAATCTTGCCGGGCTCCTGGTCGGTGAAGTCGTCCTGCGTCGCCGCCTGGTGACGGGCGAGAAACCGGAGAGTGCCGCGGGCGATGTCGGGCGCGAAGGGCAGGAGCTGCATCGCGGAGATCAGGCTGTCCCGGCCGAACGGCGCCACGTACCACGGAATGCCCGCGTACGGCACCGAGCCGTCAGCGGACGCGGTCAGCAGGAGGTGGACGTCGTTCTGCGAGCGGTCCACCCAGCGTGCGAAGCTCTCGTGGTCGGCGGTGACCCGCGCCGTGTCGCGCCGATACCCGGAAACGATGTCGGACCGCCGCGCGAGGGCCTGGCTGAAGGTGAGCGGCCGCGGCGGCGGCGCCTCGCCCACCGTGGCCGCCGCGCAGACCCCGAGCTCCACCCGGCCCTCGGGCTCCAGTCGCACCACGTAGCGGGCCGACGCGCCGTCGAGCCGTGCCGGAGGCGGCTCGAAGGTCACCCGCGTGGCGCGAAGCGCCGCGTCGAGACCGCGGTAGCGCAGGTCGACTGTCGCCCCGGCCACCCGCGGGGTCTCCGCGGTCCCCCGCGCGGGGCGCCGATGGCCCCGCACCTCGAAGACGTCGGCGAAGTCGGTGCCGAAATGCCACGAGAGCTCGATCTCGTGCGTCTCGCGCGCGAAGCTCTCGAGCACGACGATCTGATAGAAGTAGTCCTCGAAGAGGGTCAGGCGGCGCGAGACGCGCACCATGCGGCTGGGCAGCACGACGCGGTCGCCCTCGAGGACGTCGGGGTTGGTCAGGTCGATGGCGCTCTCCCAGCTCTCCCCGCCGATGGTGGCGTTCAGGAGCAGGGGCGGCCGGCCGTTCAGGCGGAGCTCGAGGCGCTGGAGGAAGCGGGTGTCGCGCGCGTAGAAGCCGAACGCGCCGTCCGGGAGCCCCGGCACGTCGCCCCGGCGGTCGGCCACGACGAAGGCCCCATCGTGCTTGAGCACGAGCTTGGGCTGATCGGCGACGGCGCTCGCCGCCAGGATGTGATACTCGCGGTCGACGTTCGGATTGGCGTCCTCGGGGAGACGCCGACCGCGCCGGTCAGAGCGTCCGGTAGAGCGCCTCATAGTCGTCGGTCATCCGCTCGATCGTGAACCGCTGCTCGAACTCGCGGCGGCACGTGGCGCGGTCGATGGCGTCCACGCGCTTGATCGCGTCGACCAGCTCCTCCAGCGTGTCGCCGATGAGCCCGGTGCGCCCGGGCGCGATGATCTCCGGCACCGATCCGTAGGGCCGGGTGATCACCGGCGTGCCGCAGGCCATGGCCTCGATCATCACGAGCCCGAACGGCTCCGGCCAGTCGATGGGAAAGAGGAGGGCGCGGGCGTTCCCGAGGAACTCCGACTTGTCCTCGTCGCCGATCTCCCCGATCAGCTCGATGAGCGGATGGTCGAGCAGGGGCTCGATCTCCCGCTCGTAGTACTGGCGATCCTTGTCGTCCACCTTGGCCGCGATCTTCAGCGGCAGCCCGGCCTTCTTGGCCGCCTCGATGGCCAGATCGGGGCGCTTCTCGGGCGAGAGCCGCCCGAGGAACGCCAGATAGCCCGTGGGCTTCGCGTTGTACGCATAGCCCTCGCGGGGAAGCCCGTGGTACACGGTGCCGATCCAGTTGAGATCGAGGTGTCGCAGGGGCTCGCGCTGCGCATCGCTGATCGAGATGAGAGGCACGTCCCGGAACTGGCGGAACAAGGGCACGTGGTACGGCAAGTCGAGCCGCCCGTGCAGGGTGTGCACCACCGGGGTCGGCGCCGTCTGCCCCATGGGGAAGGCGATGTAGTCCACGTGGGAATGGATCAGGTCGAAGTCTTCCGCGCGCTCCACGACCTGTCCCATCTCGATGATGTGAGGGCTCAGCGTGTCCTCGGTATTGGGATCGAGCCGAAGGGCTTTCTCCGCCGCCGCGATCAAGTGCGCCTCGGTCTGCGAGTCGCCGCTCGCGAAGAGCGTGACCTCATGACCCCGGCGAACCAGCTCCTCGGTGAGGTACCCCACGACGCGCTCAGTGCCTCCGTAGAGCATGGGGGGGACGCGCTCGTAGAGGGGCGCGACCTGGGCGATCCGCAGGCTACGCGCGGCACCCCTTGCGGGGTCGGGCTGAGAGTCGGGCACGGGTTACCATCCTTGAGATCCGCGTGACACAAAGGTGTGCCGCATCAATTTTGTCTTCTTGGTACGAGATGACTTCTTTGTACCACCCGGAGTCGAGCCGTCAACTCCGCGCGGCTTCGGAGGGAGTGTTGCGGGTCCGGCTACTTCTTGCCGCCCTGAGCCTTGCGGGCGGGCGGCGCCGCGGCGGCGGGGCGCGCCCCCTTCTCGACGACCTTGACGGGCGGCTTGCGCGGGACGCCCGCGGCGCGCTTGGCGAGGCTTTCCTTGAGCGCGTCCATCAGGTCGATGACCTGACTGCGCGGCGCCTCCGCCGACGTCACGGTGACCTCCTTGCCCTCCACTTTCTTGTTCACCATCTCGAGCACGCGCTCGCGGTACTCGTCCTTGTACTGCTCCGGCTTGAACTCCTCGGTGGACAGCTCGTCGATGAGCTTGCGGGCCAGCTCGCCCTCGCGCTCGGCGATCTTCGCGCCCTTGCCCTTGTCGATCTCGCCGAAGTCGCGCACCTCGTCGGCGAAGTACATGGTGTGCAGCATGAGGCCGTCCTGGGCGGGACGAATGAGGACGAGGCTCTCCTTCCCGCGCATGATGAAGCGCGCCACCGCGACCCGGTCGGTCTTGGCCATGGTCTCGGCGAGGAGGCGATAGGCCTTCTCCCCGCCCTTGTCGGGGCCGAGGTAGTACGTCTTCTCGAAGAAGATCGGATCCACCTGGTCCAGTGGCACGAACTCCGCGATGTCGATGACCTTGGAATCCTCACCCTCGAGCGACTTGAGCTCCTCGTCGGTCACCCGCACGTACTGGTCCTTGGCGAACTCGTAGCCGCGCACGAGCTCGTTCCGCTCCACCGTGGTCTGGTCGACGGGGCAGAACATCTGCTGCTTGATGCGCGAGCCGCACTTGGCGTGCAGGAGGTTGAAGCTGACATTCGCGGACACCGCGGCGGAGTAGAGCTTCACCGGGATCGAGACGAGCCCGAACGAGATGGTGCCGGACCCGAGCGAATGCGGGGGCATGCGCGCCCTCCTCCTGTATGGTGTGTACTGGAATTTGACGGTAGCACGCGCCTCGGGAGGGTTCAAAAGCTTGATGGGCCACGCCGCTGATTCCAATGGATAGGGTGCGCGAACGGCGAGCGCCGCCACCGATGGTATGAGCCCGCCACCGCGCGAGCTCGACACCTATCGCGCCAAGCGCGATCCCGCGCGCACGCCCGAGCCGTTCAGCGGCCGCCGCGGCGCGGGCAGCCGCCTCTTCGTGGTGCAGAAGCACGCGGCTCGGCGTTTGCACTACGACCTGCGGCTCGAGATGGACGGCGTCCTCAAGAGCTGGGCGGTGCCCCGGGGGCCCTCGACCCGACACGGCGAGCGGCGCTTGGCCGTGCACGTCGAGGATCATCCCGTCGAGTACGCGGACTTCGAGGGCGCCATTCCGCGCGACAACTACGGGGCGGGCGCGGTCATCGTGTGGGATCAGGGCTGGTATCGGCTCGTGAAGGGTGACGACCCCCTGCGGGAGCTCGAGCGCGGGAAGATCGAGTTCGAGCTCTACGGGCTCAAGCTCCGCGGCCGCTGGACGCTGGCGCGCATGGGAGGCCGCCGCCCGTCGGGCGAGGGCAAGGACTGGCTGCTGCTGAAGGCGCCCGACGGCTACGCGGATGGCGAGGAGCCGGTGGAGCGCGCGCCCGAGTCCATCTTCTCGGGCTTGACCGTGGAGGAGATCGGACAGGGCTCGGCGCGGCGCGCCGACCTCGACGCGCTGCTCGCCTCGCTCGGGGCGCCCGCGGGGGATGCGCCGGCGCGCGGCCAGGCGCTGATGCTGGCCACCCTGGTCGACGCGCCCCCGCGGGGGGACGACTGGCTCCACGAGATCAAGTACGACGGGATCCGCGTGCTCGCCGAGCGCGTGGAGGACGCGGTGACGCTCTACGGTCGGAGCGGCGACACCATCACCAGTCGCTACCCCGAAGTCGCGCGGGCCCTCCGCGCGCTGCCGGTGCCCCGATTCGTGATCGACGGGGAGATCGTGGCGCTGGCCGAAGACGGCCGCCCGAGCTTCCAGCGGCTGCAGGCCCGCATGCATCTCACCCGCGCGGACGACATCGATGCCGCGCGCGCCGCCGTGCCCGTCACCGGCTTCTTCTTCGATTGCCTCGCCGTGGACGGCCGCGATCTCCGGCGCCTGCCCCTTCGCGATCGCAAGCGCTGCCTCGAGCTGCTGGTGCCGGCGCGCGGGGTGGCGCGCTATTGCGGGCACGTCGCCGAGGACGGAGCCCGGTTCTTCGAGGCGGTGGGAGAGCTGGGCCTCGAGGGCGTGGTGGCCAAGCGCGCCGACAGCCGCTACGTCGGGGGGCGCTCTCGCGACTGGCTCAAGGTCAAGTGTCAGCGCCGCGCCGACTTCGTGGTGGGGGGCTTCACCGCGCCGCAAGGCTCGCGCGGTCACTTCGGGGCGCTCCATCTCGGCCTCTACGACGGCGATCGGCTCGTCTACGTCTCCAAGGTCGGCACCGGCTTCGACGAGGCCAGGCTGGCGGACGTCGCCGCGCGGCTGGCGCCGCTGGCGCGCGCCACATCGCCCTTCGCCGCGGGCACGCCCACGGGCCGTGGGCACTCCTGGGTCGAGCCCCGCCTGGTCGTCGACGTGCGCTACACGGACTGGACGGCGGACGGCGGCATTCGCCATCCGGCGTTCCTGGGGCTTCGCGAGGACCGCCGGCCGGAGGAGTGCCGGCTGGAGCGGCCGCCGGTGATCGTGACGCCGGCGCCGCCCGCCCCGGCCGATGGCGAGCGGGCCGCCGCGCGTCCCGCCGAGCGCCCGGCGCGCCAGATGGTCACCATCACCAATCCACGGAAGGTGTTCTGGCCGGCGGAAGGCTACACCAAGGCCGACCTGGTGGGCTACTACGAGGCCGTGGCCCCGCAGCTCCTGCCCTATCTCCGGGACCGCCCGCTCGTGCTCACGCGCTATCCCGACGGGATCACCGGCAAGTCCTTCTTCCAGAAGGACGCGCCGGACTTCGCTCCAGCGTGGATCCGGACCGAGCGCATCTACTCCGAGGACACGCAGCGCGACATCCACTACTTCGTGGTGGACGACGTGGAGTCGCTCCGCTACGTGGCCAACATGGGCACGATTCCGCTCCACTTCTGGGGCGCGCGCACGCCGCATCTCGACCGCCCGGACTGGCTGATCCTGGACCTCGATCCCAAGGGCGCGCCCTTCACGGACGTGGTCGCGGTGGCCCGGGCGCTGCGAAAGATCCTCGAGCGCCTCGAGCTGCCGAGCCACGTGAAGACGTCCGGCGCCACCGGCTTGCACATCCTCGTGCCCATGGGCGCGCGCTACACCCACGAGGAGACGCGCACCTTCGCCCGGCTCCTTGCCGCCCTCGGCGTCGAGGCGGCGGGTGGCATCGCCACCATCGCGAGACCCATTCACGCGCGGGGCGGCAAGGTCTACATCGACTTCGGCCAGAACGGCCACGGCCGGACGATCGTGGCGCCGTACTCGGTGCGCCCGCTGCCGGGGGCTCCGGTCTCGTGCCCGCTGCGCTGGGAGGAGGTCACCCCGACGCTCGATCCATCGCGCTTCACCGTCAAGAGCGGACCTCCGCGCTTCGCGAAGATGCGGGATCCCCTCGCCGGGGTGCTCACCCACCCCGGCATCGACCTCGCGGCGGCGCTGGCGAAGCTGGACGGGGAGACTACGCGAGCAGGCCGATGAGCTTCTTGGCGAGCGGCGGGCCGGTCGCGCCATCCTCGTGCTTGAAGTACACGTAGGCGCCCCCCGCGGCGAACAGGTCGCGGATGGTCTTGGCCCAGCGCGCGAGGTCCTCCGCGCCGTACTCCACCGCGCGGAGGCGAAAGTAGCCCCAGTCGGCGGTGGCCACCGCCGGTGTCGCGCCGTCGTCGTGGTCCACGATGCAGAGCGCCACGTTGCGCGCGCGCAGGAGGGCGTACACCTCGTCGTCGAACCAGGTGGGATGGCGGAACTCGAAGGCCGCGCGCAGGTCGGCGGGGATCAGCTCGAGCACACCGGCGAGCCGGGCCGCATCCTTGCGGAAGTTGGGCGGCAGCTGAAAGAGCAGCGGCCCCAGCTTGCCCTCCAGCAGCCGGGCCATGTTGCAGAAGAAGCGAACGGACTCCTCGACGTCGCGCAGCCGCTGGAAGTGGGTGATGCGCTGCGAGGCCTTGAGCGCGAAGGAGAAGCCGGCGGGCGTCGCCGCCGACCAGCCGTGCACCGTCTTCGAGTTCGGCAGGCGATAGAACGTGTAGTTGATCTCCACGGTGGGAAAGTGCTCGGCGTAGTAGGGCAGCATCTTGCTCGCGGCGAGATCCGACGGGTAGAACGCGCCCTTCCACTCGGGATAGTTGTACCCGGAGGTGCCCACGCGAAACGTCGCGGCGTCCGAGGCAGCGCCCATGCCGTCAGCGTAGGCCGCCGCCTCGGCGCGGTCAAGGCGAAGCCCTACGGCTTCTTCAGCTTGATCTCCTCGTAGGCCGGGAACGCGTACATGGGGATCGAGTGGATGTGGTGCTCGGCGACCCGCGGCCCCACGCCGATGAGGATGCGCAGGTCCATGATGGGCGCGAACATCGCCCGGTCGATGGTGAGCTGCTGAATCTTGTGGAGGATGGCCTCGCGCTTGGCGGGGTCGCGCTCGCGCGACTGCTGCACGAACATCTCGTCGATGTCGGGGTAGCCGCCGTAGGCGTAGGTTCCCTTGGAGGAGATGAAGGCCTCCACGCGGCTGGCGGCATTGCCGGAGTTGCCCACCGCGGTCATGAAGAGCCCGCGGAGCTTCTTCTCCTGCCACGCCGCGTAGAACGCCGCCCGCTCCATGGGCCGCTGGCGGACGCGGATGCCGACGGCGTTGAGGTTGTTCATCGAGGCGTCCGCCACCGTGGAAAAGCCGGGAATGGGGACGAAGTCGCCGGCGTCGATGCCCTTGGGGTAGCCGGCCTCGGCGAGGAGCTGCTTGGCCTTCTGTGGATCATAGGGGTGCGGCGGCACCTGGAGGGCGAAGTCCATCACGCGCGGCACAATGACGCCGGCGGGCGGGCAGAAGCCCAGGCACGCCGCGTCGTTGGTGGACTTCCGGTCCAGGGCGTAGTTCACCGCCTGGCGCATCCGCTTGTCATGCCAGGGCGACTTCGGGTCCCACTGGTCGGCGAACTCGATCCAGAAGATCGACGCATGGCGGGAGTCCACCAACACCATGCGCGGATCCCGCTTCACCGACTCCGCCTCGGGGCCGTCGAGCGCGATGGCGATGTCGGTCTCGCCGCTCTTCAGCATGGCGAGCCGCGTGGTGCTGTCCGGCACGCCCTTGAGCACGAGCTTCTTCACGTTGGGCACCCGGCGCCAGTACTTGGGAAAGGCCTCGAGGGTGAGGTCGACGCCGGGGCGCTGCGTCACCAATCGATAGGGCCCCGCGCCGACGGGCCGCTGACGGAAGGCGTCGGCGCCGACCTGCTCGAAGTACTTGCGCGGGAGCACGATCCCGGCGGCGGTGGCGGTGGTCCCGTAGAAGGTCATGAAGTCCGGCCACACGTCCTTCATCAGGAAGCGCACCGTGAGGGGATCCACGACCTGCACCTCGCGCACGCGCGCCCGGAACTCGCGCGCCCCCGCGCCCTGATAGCGCTCGTAACTCCACTTGACGTCGTCGGCGGTGACGGGGTCGCCGTTGTGGAAGGTGAGGCCCCGCCGGAGCTTGAACTCGTAGGTGAGCCCGTCGGGGCTCTCCGTCCAGGATTCGGCCAGGCTGTTCCCCATCTTCTGCCCGCCCGGCAGCGGCCGGACCAGCGCATCGTGCACCGCGTAGAGCACGCCGAAGGGCGTGATCTGCGGCGGCGCGGTGGACGGGTCGAGCCAGGTGGGCGCGATGGTGACGTGGAAGGCCACCGTGACTTCGCCGGCCGGTTCCTGGGCGGAGGCGGGGCCGGAGCGACCGAGGAGCAGGCATCCCGCCGCCGCGCTGAGGAGGAGGAGCGATCGGAGCGTGAGCGTGGGTCTCATATGAGGCTCCTTTGCTCGGGGCGCTGGGCCGTATGAGACTATGGCGGCCGTCGGATTGTCAACCAACGGCCGCACCGGCCATACCACCGAGGCGCATTTCCGCATCGAGTAGGAGGACGCCGCCATGATCCTTCGTCCGTGTCGCCGACCGGCCCTCGTCTTGCTCGGCGCCGCCCTCGTCGCCTTCGCCGCGCCCGGATGGGCGGTCGAGGAGATCGTCCGGATGGAGACGCGGGTGGTGGATTGCCCGAACATGCTGCCGGGCACCCTCGGGTGCCAGCAGCACGTCCACACCTTCACGACGACGAACCCGAACGAGACGCGGGCGGGCCGGACGTTCGCCGTCTACACCAGGGCCGAGATCGACCAGCGCCTCGAGGGGATGAAGAAGGTCATGATCGATCCCGCCATCCGGGCGCTGGCCGAGGAGGTCGCCGAGCTCCGCCGCGCCCTCGTCGAGGCCGGCGCGGTGTGCGCGGAGCCGGTCAGCGGTTCGCGCGCGCCAGCACGGCCTGCAGCAGCACGTTGACGCCGGGGGCCGTGTAGTCCAGCTCGGCGTGCTCCGCCTCGTTGTGGGAGATCCCGTCCCGGCAGGGCGTGAAGATCATGGCGGTGGGGGCGATGCGCGAGATGTAGTACGCGTCGTGCCCGGCCTGGCTCAGGATGTCCCGGTGCGGGACGCCCAGCCGCTCCGCCGCCTCGCGGATCAGCCGCACGCAGCCGGGATCGAAGCGCTCGTTGCCGAACTGCCACTCGCTCGCGATGCGCATCTCGACGTTGGCCCGCCGCGCGCAGTCGGGGATGGCCGCCTTGATCTCCGCGAGCATCTGGTCGGCCACCGCCCGCTCGGCGTGCCGCACGTCGCAGGTGAGCTGCGCGTACTCGGAGAGGATGCCCGCCTTGTTGGGCCAGGCGACCAGGCGCGCCACCGTGGCCTTGCCCTCGGTGGCGTGGTACTTCCATCCGATGTCGTTCACCGCCACTGCGAGCATGGCCGCGCCCACGAGGGCGTTCTTCCGGCGGTCCATGGGCGTGGGCCCGGCGTGCGCGGTCTCGCCGAGCACGTCCACGTGCATGCCGCGGGTGGCGTAGCCGCCCACCACGATGCCCACCGGCACCGTCTCGCGGTCGAGGATGGGGCCCTGCTCGATGTGCAGCTCGAAGTACGCGTCGATGTCGCGCCCACCCACCGCCGTCTTGCCGTTGTAGCCGATACGCTCGAGCTCGCTCCCGAACACCCGGCCGTCGTCATCGCGCAGCGCGAGCACCCAGTCGAGGTCGAACACGCCCGCGAAGGCCCCCGAGGCGACCATGGGCGGCGTGAAGCGGGCCCCCTCCTCGTTGGTCCAGCACACGAGCTCGAGCGGTCGCTTCGTGCGCACGCGCCGGTCGTCGAGCGTGCGCAGCACCTCGAGGCCGGCCAGCACCCCCACGATGCCGTCGTACTTCCCGCCCGCGAACTGGGTGTCGAGATGGCTGCCCATGAGCACGGGCGGGAGATGATCGTCGGTGCCGGGCCGCCGCGCGAAGATGTTTCCCACCCGGTCCACGGTGACCGTGCAGCCCACCTCCGTGCACCACGTCACGAAGAGGTCCCGCATCTCCTTGTCGGCATCGGTGAGCGCGAGGCGGCGCAAGCCCCCCGCCTTGCCGGGGCCGATCTCGCCCGAGCGCATCACCGTGCTCCAGAAGCGGGCGGCATCGATACCGAGAGAGGCGGGGGATGTCGTGGTCATGGCGCGAGGGTAACGCATCCGCGGAGCGATGAACAGGTAGTGTCGGCCGCCGATCTGGAGTACAAGAATGCATGCCCATGCGAGCGCGCACGCGATGACGGTGACGGCGGAGACGGTTCCTCCGGAGCTGCGGCAGCGGGTGCTGGCGCGGATCGACGACGACGAGGTGGTGCGCCTCGCCAAAGATCTCGTGCGGATCCCCTCGTTCACCACCGAGGAGACGCCGTGCGCCGAGTGGCTCGCGAGCTACCTGACCGATCAGGGCCTCGACGTCACGCTCCAGGAGATCGAGCCGGGCCGGAAGCAGGCGATCGGCCGCCTCCACGGTCGGGGCGGGGGACGATCGATCATGCTCAACGGGCACATCGACATCGACCCGCTCGCCACCGGCTGGACCCGCGACCCGTTCGACCCGTGGATCGCGGACGGCAAGCTCTACGGCCACGGCGTCTACAACATGAAGGGCGGAGTGACCGCGTGCATCATGGCGGCGCTCGCGCTCCAGCGCGCGGGCGTTCCGCTACGGGGCGACGTCGTGCTCGCGTGCGTGGCCGCGGAGCTCAACAGCGGCATCGGCACCCTGCACGCTCTCGAGCACGGTCAGCGGACGGACATGGCGGTGGTGGCGGAGCCGTACGGGGCGCGGACCATCCTCACCAAGCACACCGGCACCATGGACGTGGTGATCCACACGCTAGGGCGCGCGACCCACATCAGCAAGAAGGAGCAGGGCGTGGACGCCATCGCCCTGATGATGCGCGCGGTGGCCGCCCTGAACGCGATGCCGTTCACCCACGTGCACGACGCGGATTTGCCCGGCCTCCCGCGGCTCAACGTGGGCTCGATCATCGGAGGGCGCGGGCGCGAGCACAACCTGCGCGGCGCCTACACGGTGAGCGACTTCTGCACCGCCTACGTGAACGTGCGATTCAACGCCAGCCAGACGGGGGAGACCGTCCTCGCCGACATCCGGCGCACCCTCGAGGCGCTGGCCGCGACGGATCCGGCGTTCCGCTACGAGATCGAGTTCCCGCCGCTGCCCGCGCGCGGGCTCGGCCGTCTGGCCAAGGCCGCGGTGGACGTGCCCCGGGGGGAGCCCGTCGTGCAGATGGTGCGCCGGAACCTCGCGCTCATCACCGGCGAGGAGCCGGAGCACTTCGGCGTGCGGCTCCCGCAGAGCTACGCGGGGAACGACACCACGCACTTGTGGGCGGCGGGGATCCCGTGCTGCCTCTACGGCCCCGGCGGCGGCTACACCGACTACCACGACGTGCACGTCGAGCTCGCCGACCTCTTTCTCTGCACCCGCGTGCTCGCCCTCACCGCGCTCGAGGCCGCGCTCTGACCTACGTCGATTCCGGCACCGGGCGGACCTATGCGCTCGACGAGGCGCGCTGGCGCGGGGACGGCGGCCATCATCTGAACCTCGGGCCGGCGCCCGGGCTCCGCCGCGGCGACATCGACACCGCGTGCTACACCGTCTGGCGGTACGCGCGCGCGCTGCTCGTCGCCGCGAAGCACGCGGTGAGCCTGGGCGAGGGCTGGACGCCGCTGCTGCCGGGCGAGTGGGAGGGCGCGCCGGTCCAGTGGAAGCTCGACTTCGCCATGCCCACGGGCTCCTTCAAGGACCGGGGCATGACGGTGATGGTGAGCTATCTCAAGAGCCGCGGCGTCCGGCGCGTGCTCGAAGATTCCTCGGGGAACGCGGGGGCGTCGCTCTCCGCGTACGCCGCCGCCGCCGGGCTCGCGTGCCGCATCCTCGTGCCGGAGACCGCGTCGCCCGCCAAGATCTCCCAGATCGCCGCGTGTGGCGCGGAGGTCGTCACCATTCCCGGCTCACGCCTGGACGTGGCGGAGGCCGCGCTGCGCCAGAGCGCCGAGATCTTCTACGCCAGCCACAACTGGCAGCCGTTCTTCGTCGAGGGCACCAAGACCTTGGCCTATGAGCTGTGGGAGCAGCTGGGCTTCCGCGCTCCCGACAACGTCGTGGTGCCGCTGGGCTATGGCAGCAACGTGCTGGGCTGCGCGCGGGGCTTCGCCGAGCTGACTCGTGGCGGCGAGATCGACCGGGGCCCGCGCCTCTTCGGGGTGCAGGCGGCTCGCTGCGCCCCTTATCACGCCGCCTATGCGGCGGGTGTCGAGCAGCTCGTGCCCACCGAGATCGGATCCACGGTGGCCGAGGGCATCGCCTCCGCGCGTCCCACCCGCGTGGCCGAGGTGCTGCGCGCGATCCGCGACTCGGGCGGCGCCGTGGTGGCGGTGGAGGAGGCGGAGATCGTCGCCGCCCTGGGAGCGCTCGCCCGGCGCGGCCTCTACGTGGAGCCCACTTCCGCGGCGGCGGCGGCCGGGCTCACCCGGCTGCTCGCCGCGCGCGCCATCGGGCCCGACGAGACCACCGTGCTCGTGCTGACGGGCTCCGGCCTCAAGGCATCGGCGGTCATCGGGGAGCTGCTGGGCCTCGGCGCCACGCGCCGGTAGCCGGCGAGGAACGCGATGGGCATGGTGCTGGCCGTGAACGCGGGCTCGTCGAGCCTCAAGTTCGCCCTGTTCGACACCGGCGAGCCGCCGCCCGCGCGGCTCCGGGGCCGGGTGGAGCGCATCGGCTCCGCGAGCGCCACGCTGGCCCTCGAGGGTCGGGAAGCGGGTCACGTGGCCGCGCCGGACCACGCCGCGGCTCTCGCGCCGGTGCTGGCCGCGCTCCGCGAGCGCGGCGCCGACGTCGAGGCCGTCGGCCATCGCATCGTGCACGGCGGGCCGCGCTACCTGGCCCCGACGCGCGTCTCGGCGGAGCTCATGGCCGAGCTGCGGCGCATCAGCCCCTTCGATCCCGAGCATCTGCCTGCCGAGATCGGGCTCATCGAGGCCTTCGAGCGAGCGATGCCCGGCGTGCCGCAGGTCGCCTGCTTCGATACCGCCTTCCACCGCGATCTGCCGCCGGAGAGCCGCCTCCTCCCGATTCCCCGGACGTACGCGGGGCAGGGAGTGCGGCGCTACGGCTTTCACGGCCTCTCGTATGCGTATCTCACCCGCGCCCTCGCGGCCGAGCCCGGCGGGCCGCCCGCCCGGCTCGTCATCGCCCATCTGGGAAACGGCGCCAGCGTGGCGGCCATCCGGGACGGGCGCAGCGTCGACACCACGATGGCGTTCACGCCCACCGCCGGCCTGCCGATGAGCCGCCGCTCGGGCGACCTCGATCCCGGCCTCGTGGCGTATCTCGCCCGCACGGAGGGCATGACGGCCGACGCGTTCCACGAGATGGTGAACACGCGCTCCGGGCTCCTGGGCATCTCGGAGACCAGCTCGGACGTGCGGGATCTCCTGGCGCGCGAGGCGGCCGACCCGCGCGCCGGCGAGGCGCTGGCGCTCTTTTCCCATGCGGTCAAGAAGACGGTGGGGGCCTACGCGGCCGCGCTCGGCGGGCTGGACGCCCTGGTGTTCGCGGGGGGGATCGGCGAGCGGGCGGCGTCCATCCGGGCCCGGATCTGCGACGGTCTCGCCTTTCTCGGCATCGAGCTGGACGCGGCGCGCAATGCCGTGCACGCCGCCACCATCTCGTCCGGCCGCGTCACCGTGCGGGTGATGACCACGGACGAGGAGGTCGAGATCGCGCGCGCCACGCGCGAGACGCTGGGCCGTGGGTCCCCTCAGGGCATCAACGCCCAGTAGAAGCGGGTGTTGTCGCGGCCCTTGTTGTCGACGCGGATCAGCTTCGCGGGGCCGATCTCGGCGGTGGAGTGGACGTGGGTGCCGCCGCAGGCCTGGGCGTCGAAGCCCGCGATGGTAACGATGCGGACGCGGCCGTCCCCCACCGGCGGGCGTACGTTCAGGGTGCGGATGAGCTCAGGCCGGGCGCGGAATTCCGCCTCGCTCACCGAGCTGGAGGCGATGGCGCGCGGCTCGGCCAGGGCCGCGTTCACCCGCGCCTCCAGCGCGGCCGCCGCCTCGCGCCGGCGCGCGGCGAGGCGGAAGTCGATGCGGGAGCGCTCGGGGCCGAGCTGCACGCCGGTGATGAGCGCGTCGAACTCGCGCCGCGCCACGGTGTTGACGACGTGCATGAGCGCGTGGGCGCGCATGAGGGCGTACCGGTAGGGCCAGTCGAGGACGCCGCGGGCGGCGGTGCCGGGCTCGAGCGCCCGCTCGACGCGGTGCCAGAGCCGGCCGTCCGCGTCCTCCCGGACCCCGGCGACTTCCAGCACGATGTCTTCGACGCGGAGCGATCCGCGATCGGCCGGCTGCCCCCCGCCGCCCGGGTAGAATGCGCTGCGGGAGAGCGCGCACCAGCCGTCGGCTGAGGTCAGCACGGTGGTGTCGAACTCTCGGAGGTACGGGTCGTCCAGGTAGAGACGGGTGGTCATCGAGGCGCCGCGCCGCGCAGTATAGGCGAGCGGGCGCGAGGAGCCAATTCATGTACGTGCCGAAGCACTTCGACGCGCCCGAGGCCGCGTGGTGCCATGCCCTGATCGCCGGGGAGAGCTTCGCGCTCCTCGTCTCCACCGGCGCCGACGGGACGCCCTTCGCCACGCATCTGCCCTTGCTGCTCGATTCCGGGCGTGGCCCCCACGGCACGCTGCTGGGCCACGTCGCGCGCGCCAATCCGCATGCGCGGCTGCTCGCGGCCGCCGCCCCCACGCTGGCCGTGTTCCAGGGACCGCATGCCTATGTGTCGCCCGCCTGGTACGCCGTGCACCCGAGCGTGCCGACCTGGAACTACGTGGCCGTGCACGCCACCGGCCGGCCCACCCTCATCGAGGAGCCGGCGCGGGTGAAGGCGCTTCTCGACCGCCTGGTGACGACCTACGAGGCGAGGAGCGCGGCGCCGTGGCGCTTCGAGTCGCTGGCCGCGGACTATGTGGACGGGATGATGCGCGGCATCGTGGCCTTCGAGCTACCCATCGAGCGGCTGGAGGGCAAGGCCAAGCTCAGCCAGAACCGCGGCGCCGAGGACCGCGCGGGCGCCATACGCGGGCTCGAGGCGACGGGCGCCCCCCTCGCCATCGCGACCGCGGCGCTCATGCGCGGCGTGCGCGAGGGCTGAGACCGCCGCTCAAACCGCCGCGAGACGGCGCCGCACCTCCGGCAGCACCTTGGTCCCGAGCAGCTCGAGCCCGGCCAGCACTTCCCGCTGCGGCATGCCCGGCCAGCTCACGCGCATGGCGAGATGGGTCGCGCCCGCCCGGGCCTGGGCGAGCAGCGCCTCCGTCACCTGCTCGGGCGAGCCCAGCGCGAAGCGGTTCCGGGCGAGGCGGCGGAGCTGCGCCTCGGGCGAGGCCGCGGCATCGAGCGTGATGCCCGGAATGCCCCAGGAGAGATACGCCGCGTACTTCTCCAGGAGATAGGGCGCGGCCCGGCGCACCGCCGCGTCCTCGTCGGGCGCGCACGTGACCTCGAGCAGCCGGCAGATCTCCCCGCCGACCGGCCGGCTCGCGGCGGCGCGCGCCGCGCCGAACGCCGCCGCCTGCGCGGCGAACTCGTTCACCGTGGGCACGGGCACCACCAGCCAGCCGTCACCGACCCGGGCCGCGCGCTCGATGCCGGCGGGCACCTGGGAGCCCACGAGGATGAGCGGCCGCGGGCGCTGAAGCGGGCGGGGGCGAATCGTCACATCGTCGAAGGACCAGTGGCGCCCGTGGTGGGTGACACCCTCTTCCGTCCACAGACGGCGGATGATCTCCACCCCCTCGGTGAGGCGGCTCACGCGCTCCGCCATGCGCACGCCGAAGATGGCGAACTCCTCGCTGCGATAGCCGAGCCCGACGCCAAGCGTGAACGTGCCGCCCGACGCCACGTCGAGAAAGGCGCCGATCTCCGCGATCTCCACGGGATTGTGCAGAGGCAACAGCACGAGGTTGGTGCCGAGGGCGAGCCCCTCGACCTCGGGGGCGAGCCGCTGCAGCAACGGGAGAAGGGGGAAGTAGTGGAAGCCCGGCGTGGCGTGATGCTCGCCGCCCCACAGGGAGTCGAAGCCCAGCGCGCGGATCAAGCGCGCCTGCTCCACCGCCTCCGCGAACCGCCGCGCGGGGTCGTCGGCGGCGGGATGCTGGGCGTTCAGATAGATGCCGAGCTTCATGGGCGCTCCTCCTCGTGCGGGGATGGTATTCGATGTCGCGAGGTGGGTACAATCCTCCTGCCATGCCCACGCAGTCCGAGAAAGCGGCGGCGTTCCGGGCGCTGCACCAGCGGCCCGGCGCATTCATCATCCCGAATCCATGGGACGCGGGCTCGGCGCGCCTCCTTGCCGGGCTCGGCTTCGAGGCGCTGGCCACGACCAGCCTCGGGCTCGCCAACATGCTGGGCAAGGTCGACGGGTCCAATGCGGTGAGCCGCGCCGAGGTGCTCGCCAATTGCCGGGCGATCGCGGAGGCCACCGACCTGCCGGTCAACGCCGACCTCGAGAACGGCTACGCGCACGAGCCGCGGGCCGCCGCGGAGATGCTCCGCCTCGCCGCCGAGGCCGGCGTGGTGGGTGGCTCCATCGAGGACGCGACCGGGGAGGCGGACCGGCCCATCTACGACTTCTCGCTCGCGGTGGAGCGGGTGCACGCGGCGGTGGAGGTGGCGCGCGCGCTGCCGGTGCCGTTCGTCTTCACCGCGCGGGCGGAGAACATGATCCACGGACGCGTCGACCTCGACGACACCATCCGCCGGCTCCAGGCCTTCGAGAAGGCGGGCGCCGACGTGCTCTACGCGCCCGGCCTGCGCGATCTCGCCACCATTCGTACCGTGGTGCAGGCGGTGAGCCGTCCGGTGAACGTGGTGATGAGCCACGGCGATCCCGACCTCACCTTGGCGCAGCTCGCGGCGGCGGGCGTGAAGCGGGTCAGCGTCGGCGGCTCCCTGTCGCGGCTCGCCCTCGCCGCGTTCCTTCGCGGCGCCCGCGAGATGAAGGATGCGGGCGGCTTTACGTGGATGCGCGAGACCGTCCCGAGCCGAGAGCTGAAGGACGTGTTCAAGCGCTGGGCCTGAGCCTCCCCGTTCCCCGCCTGACATGACGGATCTGGGTCCTGCCGAGCAGTTGCGGGCGGTCTTCGCGCTCTCCCCGGCCGTCCTCACCGTGACGGACCTCGAGTCGGGTCGCATCGTGGACGTCAATGACGCCTTCCTGCGCATCACCGGCTACGACCGGGAAGAGGTGATCGGGCGCACCATCCCCGAGATGGGCCTCTGGATGGATCCGGCGCAGCGGGAGGCCGGCATCGCCGAGCTCCGCGCCGGCCGGCCGGTGCGCGGGCAGGAGGCCCGCTTCCAGACGAAGGCCGGCCGCGAGGTGTGGGCGGTCGCCTCCGCGGGCGTGGTGGAGATGGACGGCCGGCCCCGCATCGTCACCATCCTCATCGACATCACCGACCGCGTGCGCGCCGAGACCGCGCTGCGCGAGAGCGAGCGCCGCTTCGCTCAGGCCTTCCACGCCAACCCGCTCCCCATGTCCATCGTCTCCCTCCGCGACGGGCGGCATCTCGATGTGAACGAGGCGGCGGTGCGCCACAGCGGCTACGCCCGCGAGGAGCTCCTGGGCCGCACCAAGCCGGAGCTGGGCTTCTGGGTGGCGGAGGGCGAGCGCGAACGCCTCCTGCGCCAGCTCCATGGCGGTGGTCAGGCGCGCGACTTCGAGGTGACGTTCCGCACCAAGGGCGGTGAGCAGCGCCAGCTCCTCGTGAACTCCGAGGTCATCACCTATGCGGGCGAGCCCGCGGTGCTGAGCGTTTCCCTCGACATCACCGAGCGTAAGGAGGCCGACGCCGCGCGGGAATCGCGCCGGGAGGAGGCGGAGAGCCTCTCGCGGTCCAAGGACGAGTTCCTCGCCATGCTCGGCCACGAGCTGCGCAACCCGCTCGGCACCATCACCAACACCCTGGGCGTGCTCGACCGCGTGGTCGGTGACGCGCACACGCGACGGCTCCTCGACATCATCGGACGCCAGACTTCCCATCTCGGCCGCCTCGTGGACGACCTCCTCGACGTGGCCCGCGTGACCTCGGGCAAGATCGACCTGCGCCTGCAGGCGCTGGACCTGCGCGCGCTCGCCCAGGCGTGCGTGGACGCCCTCGTCCAGGCCGGCCGCGCCCGCGCGCACCAGATGACGGTGGAGGGGCCGGCGGTCCACGTGAGCGGCGATCCCGCCCGCCTCGAGCAGGTGATCAGCAATCTCCTCGACAATGCCGTGAAGTACACGCCGGCCGGTGGGAAGGTGAGCGTCGTCCTGGAGACCATCGAGGGTGACGCGGTGCTGCGGGTGCGCGACACCGGCGAGGGGATACGGCCGGAGCTGCTGGACCGAATCTTCGATCTCTTCGTGCAGGAGCCGCAGGCGCTGGACCGGACGCGCGGCGGCCTCGGGCTGGGGCTCACGCTGGTGCGCCGGCTCGTGGAGCTCCACGGTGGCTCGGTGGCGGCGGAGAGCGCGGGCGCGGGGCGCGGCAGCGAGTTCTCCATCCGTCTGCCCGCGACGGCGGCCGCGGTGGCGACCGGCAGAGGCGTAGCCGCGGCCCCCGGGCCGGCCCGCCGCCGCGTGCTCGTCGTCGAGGACAACGAGGATGCGCGGGAGAGCCTGACCCTGCTCCTCCGTCTGGGCGGTCACGAGGTGTTCGCGGCGGCCAACGCGGAGGAAACCCTCGCCCGGGTGGGTGGCATCCGGCCCGAGGTCATGCTGATCGACGTGGGACTACCCGGGATGGATGGATACGACCTCGCGCGCGCCCTTCGCGAGCGGCCGGAGGGGCGCGAGATGAGGCTCGTGGCCCTCACCGGATATGGCCAGGCCGAGGATCAGCGGCGCGCGCGCGCCGCCGGCTTCGACCTGCATCTCACCAAGCCGGTGGATCCCCGCCGGCTGGAGCAGGCTCTCGCGAATCCCCGCGCCTAGCGGGGCTTGAGGAGCGCCGCGCGCAGCGTCTCGACCTGCTGCGGAAATGGCACGCCGCCGCGCGCGGTCATCGGGGTCTGCTCGGCGAGCCCGGTGTGGAGCTCGACGAAGACCGGCCCATCCGCCTCGAGGAGCTCGGGCAGGCGGCGCTTGAAGTCCTCCAGGTCGTCGATCATGGTGACGAGGCGATAACCCGCCCCTCGCGCCATCATCACGAAGTCCACACTGAGCCCACCGGGAATGCCCTGGGCGCCCGAGGTGTGGTACACGCCGTTCTTGAACAGCAGGTGGACGAAGTTCCGCGGCCCCGCGCCCGCATTGGTGGCGAGGGAGCCGAGCTGCATGAGGAGCGAGCCGTCGCCATCCAGCACGATGACGCGGCGGTCGGGGCGGGCGAGGGCCAGCCCCAGGCCCAGCGACGACGCCCCGCCCATGAAGCCCACGCATCCTACCGAGAGATCGTCCGGCGCGATGCTCCGCCACGCCGGCGACGTCGTCATGGTGGGCACGCAGATCGCGGCGCCGCGGGCCGCCGCGATCACCCGCAGCACGTCCTCCGGCTTCATGGGCGGCTTCGTCGGCGTTCCGTCCGTCGCCGTCGCCATCAGCTGGTCTCCAGGCCGACGAGCACGGCGGCGGGCCCGCGCCGCTCCCGGCTGAGCCGGTAGTACTCCGGGATGAGATGCACGTCGTCGGGCCCCTCGAGCCGGGCGTGGGGCACGCCGAAGGTGTCCAGCAGCGGCTCGCAGTAGCGAACCATGGAGTGGCGGGATTCGCGGGGATCCTTGTCCTTCTCGCGGCTCAGGAGCCCGATCATGTAGAACATCGGCACCCGGCCGTCCATCGCCACTCCGCGCAGCGTGTTGATCGACGCGTAGAGACCCGCGTGCTGGATCATCAGCACCACCGGCTCGCCGCCGATGTAGAGGCCGGCCGCGATGGCAGTGGCCTCGTCCTCGGTGGCGCAGGTCACCACGCGGAGCGAATCCTCCTTGTCCAGCGCCGCCAGGACCGTCTTCTGGTGCGTGTCGGGGACGCTGAGGATCCAGCCGAGATGGCTGTGGAGCGAGGGCTCGGTCACGTCCTTGGCGTGGGCCGCCCGGGCCTCGCGGAAGGTGTCCTTCAAGGTGTCGATGATGAGCGTCGCGGGAATGGATTCGGGCATCGCGCCTCCCTGGTCGGCTGGTCCGGACCCCCGTTTATATCATGGGTTTACGGGGTGGGCTGGTCGTTACGAGGGCCCCACTGCTATACTCGAGCTCAATCACGGGAGGATGCATGGCTCGGCCAGGGATACGGGAGCTGGTGGGACGGGCGATGATCGAGAAGGACTTCCTGGCCGAGCTCGTGAGGGACCCCGACACCGTGCTTGCCCGCTACGAGCTGGACGACGACCAGCGCGCCGCGGTGATGCAGGCGGTGGGCCGGTGCGGCAGCAGCGCCAGCTCCACCGAGCGCGCGCAGGCGTTCCAGAGCATCCTCATGAAGCGCTGGTCCACGTGACCAGCCACGCCGCCCGCTGATCCTCCCGCCGGAGCCCCGGCGTGGCCAAGTCGACGGATCTCCGGTTTTTGCGGGAAGTCCTCCTCTTCAAGGATCTCGCCGAGGACGAGGAAGCCGCGGTCTGGGCCAGTCTCGAGGAGCGCCGCCTCCGTCGCGGTGACGTCCTGTTTCGCGAGGGCGACGGCGGCAAGGAGCTGTTCTTCATCCGCTCCGGCACCGTCGTGGTGTCCAAGCACGTGAAGGGGCGGGTGGAGCAGGTGATCACCCGCCTGGGCCCCGGCGACTTCTTCGGGGAGATGAGCCTCTTCGACGATCAGCCGCGCTCCGCCACCATCCAGGCGGAGGACGACACGGTGATGTACGGCCTGGACCGGGCGAGCCTCGATCGGTTGATCGAGCGGAATCCCCGCGCCGCCACCGCGTTCTTCGCCCAGGTGATCCTCGTGCTCATCAAGCGGCTGCGTGACTCCACCGACCTGGTGGCCGAGGTGACCCGCTGGGGCCTCGAGGCGACGGGGCTCGACGTGGAGCGCCCGGCCACGGGCGGGATGTGACCACCGGACGCGCCCGGATCGAGCTCCTCGTCCGCTCCGAGGCGGGCGACGGCTTCCGGGTCACGAAGGTCGAGTCGAGCCTCGCCTATCGCCAGGCGCGGCCGCAGCGCATTCCCGAGGCCCAGTACGAGGTGGCCGCGCTGCGCTCGAACGTGCGGCGCAGCACCACCTACGTGGTGAAGAATCGCCTCACCGAGAAGTACATCGAGCTCTCCGAGGCCGAGAAGTTCCTGTGGGATCGCATGAACGGCCGGACGTCCATCGAGGAGCTGGGCGTGGCCTACGTGCTGGAGTTCGGCGCCTTCGACTTCGACATCATCCATGGCCTGATCGACAAGCTCCAGCGCGCCGAGCTGCTCACGATGCGTCCGGTCTCGCGCCTCCGCGAGGTCCTGGCGCGGAACCGGCGCAACCCCGCGGCGCGGGCGGCGGAGGCCACGCTCCGGGCGCTGGAGCGGCTCACCGTGGGCAGCCGCAGCGCCCACGAGGCCTTCGCCCGCGTGTACCGCTACGGCGCCTTCCTCGTTTTCTCGCCGGTGGGGGTGGGCCTCCTCGTGCTGGTCACCGCCCTGGGCGTGAAGGGCGCGCGCGAGATCTGGAACACCGGCGGCGACATCTCGGCCGGCTTCGGCCAGCACCCGGTGCTCGCCCTCGTGCTCGTGAAGCTCTTCTTCTTCCTGACCCTCATCAGCCATCAGATGCTGCACGCCCTCGCCCTCGTGCACTACGGACGCCGCGTGAAGGAATTCGGCTTCACCATGCTGCACGGCTTCCTGCCGACGTTCTATGCCGATACCACCGACGTCTTCATGGGGAGCCGGCGGGCGCGCATCGTGACAGGGATCTCCGGCCCGCTCGTGCACCTCTTCCTGGGGAGCCTCTACATCTATCTGGCGAGCCAGTGCGGCCCGGGACTGATGAAGTCCTTCCTCGTCGCCTCCGCCATCATCCAGTCCCAGTCACTCTTCTTCAGCCTCTATCCCTTCTGTTTCCTGGAGATGGACGGCTATCACGTGCTGGTGGACTGGCTCGGGCTGCCGCGGCTCAAGAGCGAGTCGGTGGCGTTCGTCCGGCATACCCTCTGGGGACGGCTCGGGGGCGGGATGGGTCTCTCCCGGGAGGAGGCGGTGTTCGTGGGCTACGTCGTCCTCTCCACCGTATCCATCGCGGCGTTCGTCGTCCTCAACGTGTGGTTCCTCGTCCACACGGCGTAGAGAGCGCCCGCTCCGCCGGCTGCGCGCTTGCGGTGATGCTGCGGGTGCCCGGCGCGGAACCGGTCAAGACACGCCTCCACGTTCCGCTGGGGGCTGGCGCGGCCACGCTTCTCTATCGGTGTCTGGTGCTCGACGCCTTGGAGATGGCGGCGCAGGTCCCGGGGGTGACTGCGGTCGCGGCGTTTTCGCCGCCCGGCGCGGGGCGGGCGATGGCAGCGCTCGCGCCCGCGGGCATGCGGTGCCTGGCCCAGCGTGGCGATGATCTGGGCGCCCGGATGGGCAATCTCGTGGACGATCTGCTTGCCGGGGGCCACGCGGCGGCGCTCGTGACGGGCAGCGACCTCCCCGCGCTGCCCGCCGCGTATCTCCGCGAGGCCGCCCGCGCGCTCATGGCCGGCGAGGCCGATGTCGTGCTGGGGCCCGCCGAGGATGGGGGCTACTACCTGATCGGTCTCCGGCGCCGGGCGCCGGAGCTCTTTCGCGGCATCGCGTGGAGCACCGCGGAGGTGCTGGACGCGACGCGCGCGCGAGCAGACGCGCTCGGGCTCCGCGTGCGGCTCTTGCCCCCGTGGGCCGATCTGGACATGCCCGCCGATCTCGTCCGCCTGCGGCGGCTCCTCGCTGATGGCGAGCCGATGGCCGCCGGCGGGCCCGCCTGGCGCACGCGGCGCTGGATGGCGGCGTTCTCCGAGCCGCGCGCCTCCCTCGATTCCTAACCGGTTCCGCGCGCGAGGTGAGCGAGGAGCTTCCCGACGGGCTCGCCGAGCGTGGGCGGCGGCGCGGCCTCGGCCGCCTCCCACGCGCGCTGCTGCGCCTCGGGGGAGAGCGCCTCGAGGCGCGCCTGGGCGCGCCGCCGCAGCTCCGGACCGAGCAGACGCGCCACCTCGAGGGCGAGGACGCCGGCACGCTCGCCCCGCGCCGGCCCGGCCTCGGCGTCGCGGATCCAGTCGAGGCCGACGTCCAGGAGCTGCCGTCGCACACGCACCGTGTCCCCATCCGTGCGGAGCACGTCGCCCGGGGTCGGTCCCCATTCCAGCGCCAGCGCGTTCAGCGCTTCGGTGAGGGGGCCGGCGAGCACGGGGGCGCTCTCGCGCGCCAGCAGCGCGGCCAGAGCCGGACGCCAGACGGCGGCGAGCGCCACGGGCGGGCGGCCGTCGTCGCGGGCGGGCGGCGCGTGAAGGATCTCGCCGTGGCGGTCCAGCACCAGCCGCTCCTCGAGCGCTCGCCCCAGGGCCCACAGCGCGCAGACCCGGCGCTCGCCATCCGCGCGGACCACCCGCGGCTCGCGCCGGCCGATGCCCTGCCACTCGGTTCGATAGAAGGGCACGCCGCCCAGCACCACCTTGTCGACGTCCTGCCGGAGGTGCACGCAGACGTCGTCGGCCACCCAGTGGCGCTCGTGCGGCGCGGGCCGCCAGTCCGGGCCCTCGCCCGCGAAGAAGCGCTCGAGCGGCGCGGGCTCGTCGGGATCGGCGCGAAAGCACTCGAGCAGGGCGGTGAAGAGGGACTCGCTGGGATAGGGGCCGCGATAGCGCGTGCGGGCCAGCCCCTGATCCTTCATGAGCCCGGCGAGGAGATTCAGCACCGCGGTGCCCGCGCCCGGCGGGAGCCGCTGCGGCGCGGCGAGGGGCGGGATCCACTCGAGGCGCGCCCAGTCGACGGACTGGCACACCGTGATGGCCGCGCCGGGCCGCCACGCCGCTCCCGGCTCGAGGTGATGGAGGGCGTCGGACGCACCCCAGGCCGCCGGCGCGCCCGCCCGCGGCTCGACGCCGATCCACTCGCTGTGCGGAGTCCGGCACTTGGCCCACGCGAGGCCGCCATCGTCCCGCCACCGATAGGCCGCGACCAGATGGCCACGGCGGTCCAGCTCGACGAGACGGCGGCGCGGTCCGGCGGCGGCGTAGCCGACGAGGGCGCCGTGACGGCCGGCGGCGAGGGGTGGATCCGGCGACTCGAGCGCGCGCCGGAGCGCGCTCAGCCGCTCGGGATCGTGGGCGAGGAGGTCCGGAGCCTCGAGGGCGTGCGCCATTCGCTCTACGTGCGCGCGGTCCATCGCGGCCCCGATGTTACAATGCCCCTCGTGCCAGCCCTCCGTCGCGGTCGTCGGTGATGGGCGCGCCCGAGCTCGCCTGGCTCTCGGGTCTCGAGCTGGCCCAGCGCATCCGCGGCAAGGAGATCTCGCCCGTCGAGGTCGTCGACGCCGTGCTCGATCGCATCGCCGCCGTCAACGGGACGTTGAACGCCTTTTGCACGGTCGCCGCCGAGGAGGCGCGCGACGTGGCCACCGCGGCCGAGATGGCCATCCTCTCCGGCGAGCCGCTGGGCCCACTGCACGGCGTGCCGCTCTCGATCAAGGACACGATCTTCACGCGGCGCCTCCGCACCACCGCGGGCTCACGCTTGCTCGCCGATCACGTGCCCGAGGAAGACGCGGTGGCGGTGGAGCGGCTTCGCGCCGCCGGCGCCGTCATCATCGGCAAGACCAACACCCCCGAGTTCGGCCTGAAGGGCGTGACCGACAATCCCCTGTTCGGCGTCACGCGGAATCCCTGGGACTCCGCGCGCACGCCCGGCGGCTCCAGCGGCGGCGCGGCGGCCGCGGTGGCGGCCGGGCTCGGGCCGCTCGCCCTCGGCACGGACGGCGGCGGCTCCATCCGCATCCCGGCGTCGTTCTGCGGGATTTACGGGCTCAAGCCCTCGTTCGGCCGCGTGCCGTCGGGGCCCGGCCTGCCGGGCTGGGAGACCCTCGTGCAGAGCGGGCCCATGACACGTACCGTCCGCGACGCCGCGCTCATGCTCGACGTGCTCGCCGGTCCGGACGATCGCGACCGGCACTCGCTGCCCGCGGCCGACGGACCATCGTATCTGACCGCGTGCGACGAGGGGATCGCCGGGCTCTCGGTCGCGTGGTCCGCGGATCTCGGGCACGGCCGCGTGGATCCCGAAGTCGCCGATCTCTGCGCGGAGGCGGCGGCGCAGTTCGAGTCGCTCGGCGGCCACGTCGAGGTCGTGGTGCCGACCTGGGACGACCCCGAAGACATGTACCGCACGCTCGCCGCCGCGGAGGCGTACGCCGCGTACCGCGATCGGCTGGAGGCCGGCGAGCGGGCGCTCGATCCCGCCGCGGTGGAGCTGCTTCGCTTCGGCGCGACCATCACCGCGGAACGGTACCTGCAGGCCGCGCTCAAGCGGCGCGAGTTCTGGACCGAGGTGCAGCGCTTCCTCGCCCGCTTCGATCTGCTCATCACGCCCACGGTCGCGGTGGCGCCCATCGCCCTCGACGCCTGGCCCGTCACCGAGATCGGGGGCGCGCCGGTGTCGCGCCTCGGCTGGACGCCCTTCACCTTCCCGTGGAATCTCACCGGCCAGCCCGCGGCCAGCGTGCCCGCCGGCTTCACCGCGGCCGGGCTACCGGTGGGGCTTCAGATCGTGGGGCGTCGCCACGCCGATCGCACCGTGCTCGCGGCGTCGGCGGCGTGGGAGGCCGCCTCGCCCTGGCCGGCACGCCGGCCCTCGCTGGGCTGAGCGCGGGTGCGCCTGCTCCTCGTCTGTCTCGCCGGCGCGCTGGGCACCGGCGCGCGCTACGGCCTCGGGATCGCGGCGGCCCGCACGCTGCCGGCAGACTTCCCCTACGGGACCTTCAGCATCAACGTGGCGGGGTCATTCCTGATCGGCGTCGTGCAGCAGGTCGCCTTCACCCATCCCGGCTTCCCCGAGATCGCGCGGGCCGCCCTCGTCATCGGCTTCCTGGGCGGATTCACCACCTACTCGGCGTTCTCGTACGAGACGCTCGAGCTCGTCGGCCGGGGCGCCTGGCCGAGCGCGGCCCTTTACGTGGGGATCACGACGGCGCTGTGCCTGCTCGCCTGCGCGGCGGGGATGGCGCTGGGGCGGGGAATGTCGCGGTGAGGCCGGCCCGGACGGGCTACTGGCCGACCTTCTCGGACTGCATGATCTGCTTCTGATGAGCCTTGAGGGCGGCGTCCCAGCGCTTGAGCATCTCCCCGCGCTGCGCGTCGAAGCGCATGCGTTCGGTCGCCATGCCCGCGGCGAACGCCGCGATCACGAGGAGCGCCACCACCACCCCGCCGAGCACGCGAACCATCCGCGACCGCTCGCCCATGCCCTCATATTACGCGAGGAGGCCCTGCCCATGAAGTGGCTCGTCCCTCTGTACGGCGTCATCGTCGCGCTCGCGCTCGCCACGCTCGCCTCCGGCGCGCTCGCCGAGCCCGCCGGCGCCCCGCGCTTCGCGGTGGGCGACTCCTGGTCCTACAGCGACGGCCGCCAGATCAAGGTGGTGAAGGTGGACGACGGGGCGCCGGTGATGACGGGCGCGCTCGCCGTGTGCCCGACCTGCGTCGTCCACTACGACCGGAACCTGGCCATCCGCAAGGTCACCGACCCCGCCGGCCAGCCCGTGGAGGCGGCGAAGATCGACTTCCTTGCGCTGGGCCCGGACTGGAAGTTTTACGCCTTCCCCTTGGACGTGAAGAAGACGTGGAAGTTCTCGGCGGAGGGCCTCATTCGCGGCAAGCCGCAGCGCTACGACGTCTCGGTGGTGGTGGCCGCGCTCGAGGATGTGCAGACCAAGGCGGGACCGTTCAAGGCCTTCAAGATGGAGCGGACCTGGAGCGGCACCCAGGGTGCCCAGCCCTTCTCCTTCACCGACGTGGTGTGGTTCGCTCCCCGCGCGAAGTTCCCGGTGAAGTTCCAGACGAGCCGAGCGGGCGTGAAGCCGGGGGAGCTGACCGCCTACAGCGTGAAGTAGGCGGGGCCCGCGCTCAGCGCTTGGCGGGATCCGTGGGGGCGGGGGCCACCGCCGGCCACTCCGGCCGGCCGCGCAGCTTCGTCAGGACCTCGCCCATGAACTGGGATAGCGCCGCGGCGATGTCCTCCCGCTCCTTCATGCACCGGCCGTTGTCGCTGCGCAGCCGGGCCACGCCCTCTCGAAGGCGGCGAATCTCCCCCTCGGCGGTCTCCATGTGGGTCCGGAGGCGCTCCCCGTCCCGCTCGGCGGCCAGCGCGATCCCCTGCATGCGCGCGAACTCGTCGAGCACGGTGAAGAGCACCTTCACGTTGGCCCCGCCGTCGGCGAGCCAGCGCATGGCCTGGTCGCGGATGTCCGAGCCCGTCATCGTTCCCATGGGACCTCCCCACAGCCTCTCTGCCGGAGCGCGGGCCGTCGCGGACCCACCGCCCGTCGGTCCGCAAAGCCTAGCCCCACGGCCTCCCTCGGTCAATTGACTTTTGGGAGAGCATGTCAGAGTATCCGCTTGCCCGTCGCCCGCCCTCGGGGTCGGCGCAACCATCCATGACCGCGAAACAATTCGACGCCATCATCGTCGGGGGCAGCTTCGCGGGCCTCGGCGTCGCCCGACAGCTCCGCGGCCACGTCCTGGTCCTCGATCGCAACGAGGTGGGAGCCGTCCAGACCTCGGCCTGCGGCACGCCACTCTGGGTCCCGGAGTCCCTGGGAGTCGCCGACAGCGTGCTACAGGTCCACGATCGCCTCACCGTGCGCACCCCCTTGGGCAGCGTGACCTACGATCTCTCCCAGGTGCCCTTCTGCACCTTCGATTACAAGACCTTCTGCCAGGGCCTGCTCGCGCAGTGCCAGGCGCGCTTCCTGCGCGCCTCGGTGACGGGCATCGCGGAGGGCGCGGTGGTGACATCCGAGGGCCGCTTCAGCGCCCCCATCATCGTGGACGCGTCGGGCTGGCGCGGGACGCTGGTGAAGGGGACGCGGCGCGCGCCCCAGGGACGCGGCTACTCCTTCGGGCTCGAGACCCGCGCGCCCCTCACGGAGGAGGGCCTCTCGTTCTGGCTCGACAAGCGGCTCATCCGACGCGGGCTGGGATGGGTGTTTCCCGTGGGCGGTGGGAGCCTCGTCGGCCTCGGCTCCTACGCCGGCGTCTCCAAGCTCAAACCGGCGCTCGAGCGCTTCCTCTCCGACATGGGCGCGACCCCGTCCACGTACCACGGCACCTATTTCCCCAATCGCCTCCTCCGTCCCACCGTGGGCCCCCTGTTCGCGGTGGGCGACGCGGCGGGCCAATGCATGCCCTTCACCGCGGAGGGGATCCGCCCCGCGCTGTACTTCGGAGGCGAGTGCGGCCGGCTGGTCCAGGAGGTCATCTCCGGCCGGGCGTCGCTGCGCGAGGCGCTCGATCGCTATCGGCGGCGCGTCGAGGGCTATCGGCGGGCCTATCGCATCCTGTGGCTCGCTCAGGTCTTCGCGGCGTATGCGCCCACCCGGTGGTTTGCAGCGTTCACGCGCCTCGCCGCCCGCGATCCACTGCTGCCGCGGTGGTGGCCGCGCTACGGCTGGTTCGGCCGGATGGAGTCCGCGCCGGCAGTGAGCGCCCCGTGACGGGCCCCCGGGCAACGGCGCTCGGGCCGGCCATGAGGCGATGGGCGAGCTGATCGCGCGCTACCGGTGGCCGATCGTCATCGGCGCTGGGGCGCTCTTTCTCGGCTTCTGCGTGTGGTTCGTGGTCGCGGAGTCGGGCTGGGCCTACCTGGTCCGTCTCTACGAGGACAAACGCCTCCTCAAGCAGACGCTCCGCGACTGGGGAATCCTCGCCCCCATCTTCTTCATCGTGCTGCAGGCCCTCCAGGTCGTCTTCTCGCCCATTCCCGGGGAGGCCACCGGCTTCCTCGGGGGCTTCCTCTTCGGGGTGTGGGGCGGCTTCATCTACTCCTCGATCGGCCTCACCCTCGGCTCGGTCGCGGCCTTCGCCATCGGGCGGTGGGTGGGCGCCCGCTTCGTCCGCAACATGGTGAGCAAGGACACCTGGGCCCGGATGGGCTTCATCGTGGAAGCGGAGGGCGCCATCCTCTGCTTCATCATCTATCTGATCCCCGGCCTGCCGAAGGACATCGTCTGCTACCTGTTCGGAATCAGCCCCATGCCCATGTGGGTGTTCGCCCTCGTGTCGGGCCTGGGGCGCATGCCGGGCACCTGGATCCTGTCCGCCCAGGGCGCCCATACTGCGGCCGGGCAATACATCCAGGCCGTGCTGATCACCGCCATCGCGCTGGCGGTGGCGCTCCCGCTCTACTACTACCGCCACCGCATCATGGCGTGGATGCAGCGGAAGAGCCAGGGCGGAAGCACTTGACAGCGAGGCGCCGCCCTCCGTATGATCGCGGGCACTCTTCAGGAAAGGAGGCGGGCCGCATGGCGGGGATGGGTCAGGGGCGCGCGCAGGGCTGGCGCCACTACTTTTACTTTCCCCCGGTCCGCCTACCGGCTCCTCTGAGCTGATTCAAGGAGCCACGGGCGGACGGAACGCCAGCCCGTGGCGAACGACGAGAGCCCAGCGCCGCGGGAGGCACCGCCCGCGGCGCTTTTGTTTTTCCCCCTGGGCCGCGGCACCGAACACGGAGGGCGTGATGATCATCGTGTTGAAGTCGGGGGTCTCGGACGCGCAGGTGGACGAGGTATGTCGCCGCATCGAGGAGCTCGGGTACCGGCCGCACACCATCCGGGGCGAGTTCAAGACCGTCATCGGCGCGGTGGGCGAGGAGCGGGGCAAGGCCGACCTCCGCATCCTCGAGGCGCTGGAGACGGTGGAGTCCGTGATGCCCATCCAGCAGCCGTTCAAGCTGGCGAGCCGGGAGATCCGTCAGGAGCCGAGCGAGGTGCGCGTGAACGGGGTCGTCATCGGCGCCAAGTCCGTCGTGGTCATGGCGGGGCCGTGCTCGGTGGAGTCCGAAGCGCAGGTGCTGGAGGTCGCGGATGCCGTGAAGAGCGCCGGCGCGAGAATCCTACGTGGTGGAGCCTACAAGCCGCGCACCTCGCCGTACGCGTTCCAGGGTCTCAAGGAGCAAGGGCTCAAGTACCTCGCCGAGGCGCGCAAGCGCACCGGGCTCCCCGTGGTGACCGAGGTGCTGGAGACGGAGAGCGCCGAGCTGGTGGCGGAGTACTCCGACATCCTTCAGATCGGCGCGCGTAACATCCAGAACTTCACCCTGCTGCGGCGCGTGGGCGAGGTCGGCAAGCCCGTGCTCCTCAAGCGCGGCATGGCGACCAGCATCCAGGAGTTCCTCCTGTCCGCGGAGTACATCCTCGCCGCCGGTAATCCCCGCGTGATCCTCTGCGAGCGCGGGATCCGCACGTTCGAGACGAGCACGCGCTTCACGCTGGATCTCAACGCGGTGCCGGTGCTGAAGAAGCTCTCGCACCTGCCGGTGGTGGTCGATCCGTCCCACGGCACCGGGCACTGGGACCTGGTGGCGCCCATGGCCAAGGGCGCGGTGGCGTGCGGCGCTGATGGGCTCCTCATCGAGGTGCACCCGCGTCCCGAGGAGGCGCTGTCCGACGGCCCGCAGTCGCTCAAGCCCTCGAAGTTCGCCCAGCTCATGCGCGAGCTCAAGCCGGTGGCGGAAGCGGTGGGGCGCAGCCTCTGATCGTGCGGCCCTGCGTGGCATAATCAGTGAACTATGCGTACAGGCCGGATGGGTGACCGCCTCCGCCGGGCGCGCGGCCGTCGCGCGCTCGTCATCGCCGGGGTGTCGTCGGTCCTCTTCCACGTACTGCTCGCGATCCTGGCCCTGATCGGCCCATGGTGGGAGCACCCGCCGTCCATGAAAAAGGGCGAGCCGCTGATCGTGGACATCACCCCCGAGAAGCCGGAGGAGCCGGCGCCACGCGGCAATCCCAGCCGGGCGGTG
>DATEDO010000224.1:0-35510 GCA_035281625.1 Candidatus Methylomirabilota bacterium | reverse complement strand
TGTAGGTCTGTGGCGCGCGATTGTACTTATAACGGTCACCGCGACCGGCGATTGACAAAGCCCCTGCGACTCTCTACTGTGCGCCCACGATCCGGCCCCATCGGAGGAGGTCATGTCGATGCGCCCGCTACCGCGCGCTTGCCGCGCCGTGCTCACCGTGCTCGCGCTGCTCTCGTTCGCGGCGAGCGCCGTCGCCGCGCCGCCCGGTCAGCCGATCCGCATCGGCGGCACGCTGGCCCTCACCGGGCCGCTGGCCCCGACCGCGCTCCTGCACAAGATCGCGGGCGAGATCTACGTCGACGAGCTCAACAAGGGCGCGGGGCTCCTCGGACGGCCGGTGGAGTGGGTGCTGCTCGACGACCAGTCCAAGCCGGACCTCACGCGAAGCCTCTACGAGAAGCTCATCACCGTCGACAAGGTGGATCTCATCATCGGCCCCTACGCGACGGGCGGCATCCTGTCCGCGATGTCGGTGGCCGAGCGGTACCAGAAGATCTACGTGCACCACTCGTTCGGCATGCCGCACCTCGCGAAGTACATGTACCACTTCCCCACCGCCGCCTTCGGCCCGGAGCCGAACCGCACGGTGCCCACGACCGTCTTCGACGCCCTCGCGGCGACCTCCAAGCCCCCCAAGACCGTTGCCATCGTCACCAGCAAGTTCCCGTCGGCGCAGTTCCAGTCTTCCGGGGCCAAGGAGGTGGCGGAGAAGCGCGGGCTCAAGGTCCCGCTCTACCTCGAGTACGAGTTCGGGACTCGGGACTTCGGGGCCATCGCGGCCCGCGTGAAGGACGCCAATGCCGACTTCCTCTGGGTGGGGGCGCTCGGCCTCGACGCCAACCAGATGCTGGAGGCGATGAAGAAGCTCGACTACGTGCCGCCCCGGCACTTCCATCTCTTCCCCGCGCCCGGGCCGCTGGCCGTGGCCCCCGACGGCAAGCTGGCCCTGTCCACCACCGTGTTCGAGGAGCATCCGCCGTTCACGGCCAATCCCGGCGCGGCCCGACTGGTGCCGCTGTTCCGCGAGCGCGCCACCAGGGCCAACGTCCCGTACCCGTACGTGGACACCCAGGCCGGGGGCTCATTCGCGGCGTGGCAGGTCCTCGAGGCGGCGGTCACCGCGACGAAGAGCCTCGACGACAAGGTCCTGGGCGAGTGGCTCCGGAAGAATCCGGTGAACACCATCATCGGCCGGCTTCGCTTCGACGGACCCAACAATTACGGTGACGACCTGTTCAAGGTGAAGCAGGTGCAGGACGGCAAGTGGGTGGTGGTGTGGCCGCGCGAGTTCGCCGCCCCCGGCGCCCGTCTCCTGCCCCCGTGACCGCTTGCCGAGCCTGACCCTTCTCGGGCAGGCGCTGGTCTCGGGGTTGCTGGTGGGCGGCCTCTACGGGCTGCTCGCCCTGGGCCTGAGCCTGTCGTGGGGCCTGCTCCGGCTCGTGAACCTCGCCCACTTCGCCCTCGCCCTGCTGGGCGCCTACCTCACGTATCAGCTGGGCGTCACCTTCCACGCCCCGCCGTGGGTGGCCGCCGCGGTCATCGTCCCCGCCTTCTTCCTCGTCGGGATGGGCCTGCACCTGGTCTTCGCCTACTTCCGCGTCACCGAGTTCACGTCGCTGCTCGTGACCTTCGGGCTCACCGTCATCCTGGAGTCGGTCATCCAATGGTTCTGGACCGCGGACTTCCGCCGCTACGAGACGCCCTACGCCACCGCCTCCTTCCGCGTCGGGCCGCTCTTCGTGCCCGCGCTCGAGCTGGCGGCCTGCGCCACCGCGGCCGCCCTCGCGCTGGGGACCTGGGCCTGGCTGCGCTTCACCTACGTGGGCAAGGCGCTGCGCGCCAGCGCCGAGGATCCCGGCGTGGCGGCGGCCTTCGGCGTCAACCATCGCGCGCAGGCCCTGCTCCTCTCGGGCGTGGGCGCGGCGTACGCGGGCATCGCGGGGACCTTCATCGCCCTCATCGCCACCCTCGCGCCGGCCCAGATCTGGGCGTGGGTGGGCGTGGTGTTCGCGGTCACCATCATCGGGGGGCTCGCCAGCCCCCTCGGCGCGCTCCTCGCCGGCCTCTTCATCGGCGTGAGCGAGTCCATCACCATGGCGGTGGTCGCCCCCGCCTGGGCGCCTCTCGTGTCGTTTTCCGCCTTGATCGCCCTGCTGCTGACCCGGCCGGGACGCGCGTGACGCGCGAGGATCGGACGGTGACGGCCGCGCTGGCCGCCGTCGCCCTCGCCTTCGGCGCCCTCGCCGGTCTCGGGCTGCCCGCCTTCTACGAGGCCTTTCTCTACCTCGTCTTCTCCTGGATCGCGCTGGCCACGAGCTGGAGCCTCCTCAGCGGCTACGCCGGCTACTTCAGCTTCGGCCACGGCGCGTTCTTTGGCGCCGGCATGTACACCACCGCGACGCTGACCACCGTGGCCGGGGTGCCGTTCTTCGCCACGCTCCCCGTCGCCGGCGTCGTGGCCGCCCTGCTCGCCGGCGGCATCGGCGCGGTGGTCTTCCGGGTGCGGCGGCTGCGCGGCGAGCTGTTCGGCCTGCTCACGCTGGCGATCGGCTTCGTCCTCGCCACCATCGTGCTCAACACGCGCATCGACGGGGGGCCCGGCGTCTACCTGAGCGGCGTGCCGCTGCCGCGGCTCGTCTTCTCGCCCACCGGCACCCTCTACCTCGTCGCCCTCGCGCTCGCCGTCGGCACGGTGGGGCTGGCCCGCGCCATCACCCGATCGCGCTTCGGCATGGGCCTGGCCGCCATTCACGACGACGAGGACGTGGCCGAGGTGGAGGGGGTGCCGACCTTCCGCTACAAGCTCCTCGCCTTCGTCCTGTCGGCGGGGATCGCCGGCATGGTCGGCGGCGTGCACGCCATGTACGTGAGCTACATCACGGTGGGGGAGACGTTCTCCATCACCGTGCCGCTCTACGTGGTGCTCATGAGCGTGCTCGGGGGCGCGCGCCACTGGCTGGGGCCCGCGGTGGGCGCGACCATCATCGCCTCCTCGCTCTACGCCTTCACCGGCGGCAGCCAGGCCATACTCGGCCGCGCGCTGGTGGCCCTGGCGCTGGTGCTCGTCATCCTCCTCCTGCCGGAAGGCGTGGTGCCGGCGGTACTGCGGCGCGTCCGCCGCCCGACCGCCGCGGATGCGCCCGCCGAAGTGGCGCCGCGCGTGCTGGCGTCGCCGGCGGCGGCTGATCTGCCCGTGGACGCGGCGGGCGCGGGGGCGCTGGAGTGCCGCGACGTCTGGAAGGCGTTCGGCGGCATCCAGGCGCTGCGCGGGGTGAGCCTGGACGTGGCGCCGGGGGAGATCGTGGGCCTGGTGGGGCCCAACGGCTCGGGCAAGACGACGCTGATCAACGTCATCAGCGGGCACTACGCCGCGGACCGCGGGCGCATCACGCTGGGACGCGCCGAGCTCACCGGCCATCCCGCCCACGCCATCGCGGGGCTCGGGATCTCGCGCACGTACCAGATCCCGCGGCCCTTCGCCCATCTGAGCGTGCTCGAGAACGTGACGGCCGCCGCCATGTTCGGCGGCGCCCGCCACGGCGCGCGGGAGGCGCGCGGGGCGGCGCGCGACTGGCTGGCCTTCACCGGGCTCGCGCGGCGGGCGGGAGCCCTGCCGGATGCGCTCAATCTCCACGAGCGCAAGTTCCTCGAGCTGGCGCGGGCCCTCGCCGCCGAGCCGCGGGTGATCCTGCTGGACGAGGTGCTGTCGGGGCTGAACCCGACGGAGATCGGGAGCGCGCTGGGACTGGTGCGGGCCATTCGAGCACGGGGGGTGAGTGTCGTCTTCGTCGATCACCTCATGCGGGCGGTGCTGGAGCTGGTCGACCGCGTGGTGGTGCTGAACCAGGGCGAGGTGATCGCGGTGGGGCGACCGCGCGACGCGCTCGCCGATCCCCGCGTGGTCGAGGTCTACCTGGGAAAGTCCCATGCCGCTTGAGGCCCGGGGGCTCTCCGTGGCCTATGGAGACGCGCCCGCGATCTGGGAGGCGTCCCTGGACGTGGGCGACGGCGAGGTCGTGTCGGTGATCGGGCCCAACGGCGCGGGCAAGACCACCCTGGTCAACACCATCGCGGGGCTGCAGCGGGCGCGGGCGGGCACCCTCGCCTTCGACGGCGTGGACCTGGCCCGGACGTCGAGCCATCTCGTGTGCCGGCACGGGGTGGCGCTGGTGCCCGAGGGCCGCCGGCTCTTCACCCGCATGTCGGTGGAGGAGAATCTGGAGATGGGCGCGTACCGGGGCGACGCGCGGCGGCGGCGCGCGGAGTCGCTCGCGCGCGTCTACGGGCTCTTCCCCATTCTCGTCGAGCGGCGACGGCAGCTCGCCGGGTCCCTGTCCGGCGGGCAGCAGCAGATGCTGGCGATCGGCCGCGCGCTCATGGCTCGGCCGCGGCTGCTCCTCCTGGACGAGCCCTCCCTCGGCCTCGCCCCCGCGGTGGTGGACCACATGTTCGACATCATCCGCGCCATTCACGCCGAGGGCGTGGCGATTCTCCTCGTGGAGCAGAACGTGGCGCGCGCCCTCGAGATCGCCCGCCGCGCCTACGTGCTGGAGGAGGGGCGTATCGTCGCCGAGGGACCGGCGACCGCGCTCCGAACCGATTCGCGGATTCGCCGGGCCTACCTCGGTCTGTCCTAGCGCGCGGCCTTTTCGCGGAGCGCCTTCGCCACCACGCCGAGATCGCGCACGAGCTGCCGCATCGCCTCGTGGCGCGCCGCCTCGTCGGGCATGCGGAGGACCGCGGAGGGATGCGCGGTGGCGAGGACGCGCGGCGTCAGCGGCGAGGGAACGAAGCGGCCGCGATCGCGCGTGATACGGAAGGCCGGCCCCAGGATGGCCTGGGCGGCGGTCGCGCCCAGCGCCACCACCACGTCGGGCTGCACCAGGTCCAGCTCGGTCTGGAACCACGGCCGGCACGCTTCCACCTCGGTGGCACCGGGCTTCTCGTGGATGCGCCGCTTGCCGCGCAGCGTGAACTTGAAGTGCTTCACGACGTTGGTGACGTAGGCCTCGCGGCGCTCGAGGCCAGCCTCGGCGAGCGCGCGGTCCAGGACCTGTCCGGCCGGCCCCACGAAGGGACGGCCCGCGAGATCCTCCTCGTGCCCCGGCTGCTCGCCCACCAGCATGAGGCGCGCGCGCCGTGGCCCCTCGCCGGCCACGCCCTGGGTGGCGAGCTTGTAGAGGTCGCAGCCCCGGCAGCCATCCACGGCCTCGCGGATCGCCTCCAGCGTGGGATGCGGCGGAATGTATGGCGCGGCGCTACCGGTTCGTCTTGTCATGACGCATTCCTTTCTACCGGGTCCGTCACGCCCGACCGCGACGCGCGGACGGCGAGGGGCGCGCGCGGTGGGCCCATGCCCTCCTCCGGCGATTCGCCCGGTCCGGGAACACCCCATGCATGGCGCGGCATGCCGATTGCTGCTCCTCCGGTCAGGAGGATCGTCGACATGCGGACGAAATGGCTCGGGGTACTGGCCGTGACCGCGGCAGTCCTGTTCGGGGCATCGATGGTGGGCGCGCAGCCGCCGAAGTCCAGTCTCGCGTCGGGCGACGTCACCTTCGTCAAGAACGCGGGTGAAAGCTCGAAGGCCGAGGTGGAGCTCGGCCAGCTCGCGCAGCAGAAGGCGTCCAACGATCAGGTGAAGCAGTTCGGCCAGCGCATGGTCCAGGACCACGGCAAGGCGGCGAAGGAGCTCACGGAGCTCGCCGCGAACAAGGGCGTGAGCGTGCCGAACGAAGTGCACCGCGCGCATCAGCGCTCGCGCGACCGCCTCGCGCGCCTGCAGCGCGCCGCGTTCGACAAGGCGTACATGAAGGAGATGGTGAAGGACCACACGAAGGATGCGGCCGAGTTCCGGAAAGCGAGTCAGAACGCGAAGGATCCGGATGTGAAGGCCTGGGCGGGAAAGACGCTCCCCACCATCGAGGAGCATCTCAAGGTGGCCCAGGACCTCGAGAAGCAGCTCGCGGCGTCCCGGTAAGCGGCGCGAGCGCCACCGCGCAGAAGCTGCGCGGGATGCCCCTGGCCGTCCGCGGGTGACGCCGGATGTCAGAAAGCGGTCGACGTCGCCCCGGGCGATCGGAGGTAGACCCTGCACCTTTTCGAGGGCTTAGAGCTATGAGCGAGGCGCATGGCATACCCATTGCTGCCAACCCGCCCATGGCCCTGGCCCTGGTTCCGGCCGCCGTCAAGTCGCGTCGTCGCCCGCGGCGGCTCCGTCGTATCGCCCTCGATCCCGGCGAGGCGGCCGACGCCGCGCAGCTACGCTACGTCTCCGACGCGCGGCCCGGCGTCGTTCGGGTGCGCCACGGTCGCGCGTTCCGCTACGTCGGCCCGACCGGGGATACGGTCGACGATCTCCCGACCTTGCGCCGCATTCGGAGCCTCGCCATTCCGCCGGCGTGGACCGACGTCTGGATCTGTCCCGTCGCCCACGGCCACATCCAGGCGGTGGGTCGCGATGCGCGCGGCCGCAAGCAGTATCGCTACCACGCGCGCTGGCGCGCGGTGCGCGACGAGGCCAAGTTCGACCGCGTGATCCAGTTCGGCCGCGCTCTCTCCGCCATCCGAGAGCGCGTGGAGAAGGACCTGGGCCGGCCCGGCCTGCCACGCGAGAAGGTGCTGGCCAGCGTCGTGCGGCTGCTCGAGACCACGCTCATCCGCGTGGGCAACGCGGAGTACGCGCGCGACAACGGCTCGTACGGCCTGACGACGCTTCGCATGCGGCACGTGACCGTGGAGGGGGCGCGGCTCCGCTTCGAGTTCCGCGGCAAGGGCGGCAAGCATCACACGGTGGACGTGAGCGACCGGCGCCTCGCCGCGGTGGTGCGGCGCTGCCAGGACCTGCCGGGACATGAGCTGTTCCAGTACCTCGACGAGGACGGACAGCGTCAGGTCATTGGCTCCACCGACGTCAACGCCTATCTCCGGGAGATCGCCGGCGAGGAGTTCACCGCCAAGGACTTCCGCACCTGGGGCGGGACGGTGCTGGCGGCGCTGGCCCTGGCCGAGCCGGGCGAGGAGGGCGACAGCCGCCGCCGGCTCACCGCCGTGATCACCGAGGTGGCGGCACGGCTGGGGAACACACCCACCATTTGCCGGAAGTGTTACATCCATCCCGACGTGGTGGCCGCGCACGCCGACGGGTCGCTCGCCGAGGCCATGGGCGGCCGTCCATCCGGCGAGCTGAGCGCCGAGGAAGCGGCTGTCCTCCGCCTGCTCGAGCGGCGCGCCGGCCGCCGCGCCTGACCCGGCCCCCCTCCCACCCGACGTTCGCCGCTTCTTCCGCTGCCGCCCGCTCGCTGCGGTAGGATACTCGCGCCATGCGGCTCCGCACGCACCTGGTGGCCCTCGTCCTCGCCGCCCTCGTGCCGGTGCTCGGCTTTGCCGCCCTGGTCATCCGCGAGAACGACCGCCTCCAGCTCGCCGCCACGGAGCGCGGCATGCGCGAGACCACGCACGCGGTCGCGACCACCGTGGACGAGACCATGGTGACGGCCATCACCACGCTGGAGGCGCTCGCCCAGTCCGACCACCTCGATCGGCCCAACCTCGCCGCCTTCCAGGCCTACTCGCGGCGCGTGAACGCGGCCCACGAGTTCACCAACATCTTCCTGTTCGACCGCGAGGGCCAGGCGCTCACCGTCGCCTCGCCGGGCCCGGATGGCCGGCTCCCGAGGACTCGGCGGCTCGCGGAGCTCGCCCGCGCCCGCGACGAACGCCGGCCGGTGGTGTCGGACCTCTTCGACGGGGCTTCAAATCGCCAGATCGTCGGCATCTACGTGCCGGTGGTGCGCGGCGGGGACGTGCGCTTCGTGCTCAGCGCCGGGATCGGGGCCAAGGCGTTCAGCGCCGTCCTGCGCGCCCAGCAGTTCGCTTCGGACTCCATCGCGTCGATTCAGGACAGCCGCAACATCATCGTGGCCCGCACGGTGGGAGAAGCCGAGGCGATCGGGAAGAAAGTGCCTTTCGAGACCCCCGGGCGCGAGGGATGGATACGCGGACGCTCGCGGGAAGGCCGGGAGGTCTACGCCGCGTACTCCACCGCCTCCCGCTCGGGGTGGCGCGTGGTGCTCGCCTCGCCGGTGGAGCGCGTGGACGCGCCGCTGCGCCTCGCCCTCGGGCGCGTGCTCGCGGGCGCCGCGGTGGCCGCCGGGATCGCGGGCGCGCTGGCCTTCGTGTTCGGGCGTCATATCGAGAACGCGGTGGGGTCGGTGGTGCGGATCGCGCGCGCCCTCGAGCGTGGGGAGCCGGTGGCGCCCCTCCGCACGGGGGTCGCGGAGGTGAACGCGCTGTCCGAGCAGCTCAGCGCCGCCGCCGAGCTGGTGCGCGCGCGCGAGCACGAGGCGGCGCTGCGCGAGCATCACGCGCGCGCCATCGGCGAGGTCGCGCACGCCTTGAACGCCTCACCCGACCTCGACGCCATGCTCCGCACCGCGGTGGGCGCGGTGCGCCGGCTGGTGGATGCCGAGGCCTCGCGGATCGCCCTCGTCGACGAGGCGGGGCGTCTGGTCCTGCGCTTCTCGTCCACCGCGGCCACCGCCATGAGCCCGGGCCTCGTCATCGAGCGAGGGCGCGGCCTGGGCGGGCTCGTCTGGGCCACCGCGCGCCCGGTGCGCACCGATGAGATCGGCGTCGACCCGCGCTTCGCGGGAAGTCCCTACATGCCCGCCACGCTGGCCGAGGGCATTGTCTCCTGCATGGGCGTGCCGATCATGACCGCCGGCATCGTGGTGGGGGTGATCTACGCCAGCCGGGTGACCAAGCGCCCCTTCAGCGCCGCCGACGAGCTGGCCCTGATGACGCTCGCCGACCACGCCGCGGTGGCGCTGCAGAAAGCGCGCCTGCTCGCCGGCGAGCACGCGGCCCGCGCCGAGGCGGAGGCGGCGAGCCGGGGGAAGGACGAGCTCCTCGCCATGCTGGGGCACGAGCTACGCAACCCGCTCTCCGCCATCGCCAGCGCGGTGCACATCCTCGAGTCGCCGGGCGCGCCGCCGGAGTCCGACCGGCTCGCGCGGGAGATCATCGCGCGCCAGAACGCGCACCTGGCCCACCTGGTGGACGATCTGCTGGACGTCGCGCGGGTCACCTCGGGGAAGATCGTGCTGTCGCGGCGGCCCCTCGAGCTGGCGGAGACGGTGCGGCGCGCGGTGGCCGCGCTCACCACCGCCGGCCGCACCGAGCGGCATCATCTCTCGCTGGCCCTGAGCCCGGTGTGGGCCGACGTGGACGAGACCCGCTTCGAGCAGATCGTCACCAATCTCCTGGGCAATGCTCTGAAGTTCACGCCGCCCGGTGGCGCGATCGAGGTCACCTTGCAGGAGCTCGAGGGAGAGGCCGTCCTCACCGTGCGCGATACCGGCGTCGGCATCCCGCCGGAGATGCTGGCGCGCGTGTTCGAGATGTTCGTGCAGGGCGAGCGGGGGCCCCGGGTCGGGACGGGCGGGCTGGGGCTGGGCCTCACGCTGGTGCGGCGTATCGTGGAGCTGCACGGCGGCCGGGTCAGCGCGGCCAGCGAGGGGCAGGGGCGGGGGAGCGCGTTCACGGTACGCCTCCCCGCCATCGCCGCGCCGGTGCCCGCGCTCGCGCGCGCGCCCCTTCCCTCCGACGGCAACGGCCGCGGTCCGGGCCGCCGCGTGCTGCTCGTGGAGGACAATGCCGACGCGCGGGCCATGCTCCGGCGCATCCTCGAGATGGAGGGCCATCAGGTGCACGAGGCCCCCGATGGCGAGGCCGGCCTCGAGGCGGCGCTGCGCCTCCGGCCCGATGTGGCTCTGATCGACGTGGGGCTGCCCGGGATGGACGGCTACGAGGTGGCACGCGCCATTCGCCGGCGCGCCGGCGCCGCCATTCGCCTCGTGGCGCTGACCGGCTACGGGCAGCCGGAGGACCGGCGCCACGCGCTGGCGGTGGGCTTCGACACCCACCTCGTGAAGCCGGCCAGCCCCGGCGCCCTCCTGAGCGCCGTCCAGGGGAGCCCCCCTGAGCGAAGGTGACGCCCTAGGCGTCGCCCACGCGATAGCCGCGCGCGTCGGTCTCGCTGCCGTCGGCGTAGCTGACGATGCGCCGCGGGGACAGATGCGTGCCGAGCAGCCGCATCGGCGTGTCCCCGACCACGCGGAACGCATGACGCGTGTCGGGCGGAATCGCGATGGTGTCGCCCGGCCCGAGCGGGGTCGGGTGCGCCTCCTGCCCCTCCAGCCAGGCTTCCGCGCGCCCTTCCAGCACGTGGAGGATCTCCGTGTAGGGATGCGAATGGAGCGGCGCCTCGTAACCCGGCTGCGAGGTCTGTATCCCCGTGCGAATGGGGAAGCCGCCCTCGGCGTCCCCCAGGATGGGCCGGTAGGTGGCGTCAGCGCCGAACGTCACCACCTCGGTGTCGGCCAGGTACACGATCTTCATCTCCGCCATGCTGTGGCTCCTCTCCGCCCGCGGCGTCCCGCATGAGCGCCGCTCACGTGGGCCTCGCCCTGCTCGTCGTCGTCATCTGGGGGGTCGCCTTCGTCGCCACCAAGCTCGCGCTCGAGTCCTTCTCGCCGCCCGCGCTCGCCGCGGTGCGCTTCGTCGTGGCCGCCGCGCCCGCGCTCGTGCTCGCCCGCCCGCTGGTCGCGTGGCGCAGCCTCGTCATCGTAGGCACGTTCCTCTTCACCGGGCAATTCCTCTTTCAGTTCTTCGGCATCGCCCGGGGCGTGCCCGCCGGCCTCGCCGCCGTGGTCGTCCAGACCCAGGCCCTCTTCACCATCGTTCTCGCCGCGCTGGCCCTCGGCGAGCGGCCCACCCCGCGCCAGCTCGCCGGCACCGCGGTCGCGGTGGGCGGCCTCGCGGTGATCGCGGGCACCGTGGGCGATGACCTCAGCGCGATCGGTCTCGCCCTCGTCACGCTGTCGGCGGTGAGCTGGGCGGTGGGCAACGTGCTCGTCAAGCGCCTGCCCCCCGTGGATCCGCTCACCCTCGCCGCGTGGCTGAGCCTCGTGCCACCGGTCCCCGCGCTCGCCCTCGCGCTCGCCCACGAGGGCCCCGGCGGCCTCGCCCGCGTGCTGGCCGGCGCCTCGGGGCTCGCCCTCGCCGCTGCGCTCTACCTCGGCGCCGTCGCCACCGTGCTCGGCTACGCGATCTGGGGATTTCTCCTGCGCCGCTATCCCGCCCCCGCCGTCACGCCCTTCGCCCTCCTCGTGCCCTTCGTCGCCGCCCTCGGCTCGGCGCTCGTGTTCGGCGAGCGCTTCGGCCCGGTGCGTCTGACCGGCATGGCGCTGGTGCTCGCCGGCCTCGCGGTGATCGTCCTCCCCGTCGGGGCTTCCGATCCGGCCAGGCCCGCCGACCCCGTCAGGCCCGCCGACCCCGTCAGGCCCGATAAAACGGCCGGTCGCCCTTGACGGTCACGCGATGTCCATGGCGGCGCTGCGGGTAGTAGTCCCACATGGCGTGATGCTGAGCGCAGCGGTTGTCCCAGAAGGCCACTGAGTTCACCCGCCAGCGGAACCGGCACTGGAACTCCGGCGTCTCGATGTGCTGATAGAGCGTGCGGAGCACGCCGTCGCTCTCGAGCGGCCTCAGCTGGACGATGCGGGTGGTGAAGGTGCGGTTGACGAACAGCGCCTTGCGCCCCGACACCGGATGGGTACGGATCACGGGGTGCTCGGCCTCGGGGAAGGACTTGCCCTCGTCCTTGACGCCGTACCGGCCGCGATAGACGTGCTCGCCGCGATGCCGGGCGGTGAGGCCTTCGAGGAAGCGCTTCATGCGCTCGGACAGGGCGTCGTACGCCGCGTACATGCTGGCGAACAGCGTGTCCCCGCCCACCGGCGGAAGCTCCTGCATGTAGAGGATGCTGCCCATGGGCGGCTCCGGGTCGCAGGAGACGTCGGAGTGCCAGTTCTCGCCCGCCACGTGCTTGGAGCTCTCGTCGGCGTGGATGACGAGGATCTCCGGATGTCCCGCCACGAGACCGGGGGCGGCGGGGTGCACGGCGAGCTCGCCGAAGAGACGCCCGAACGCCTTCTGGCTCTCGGGGGTGAGGTGCTGATCGCGGAAGAAGATGACGCAATGCTCGATGAGCGCGTCGTGCACCTGCTTGAAGGTCGACTCGTCCAGCGGCCGGGAGAGATCCACGCCGTGCAGCTCGGCGCCGATGTGCGGCGTGAGCTTCTCGATGGTCAGGCCCTGATCGCGCATGCGCGCCTCCTCGGTGAGGGGTGGTTATGGTCCGCGATTCTACTGCCTCGCGGCGATTTCGGCTACACTGCCCGACGACCAGGAGGCCTCCATGCGACCACCGCCATTGCTCGGCTTGGCTCTCATCATGCTGGTCGCGCTCGGGTGCGCGCGTCCCATGGCGGCCACGCGGCCGTTCACGGTGGTCGAGACGAGGATCCCGGAGCTGCAGCGCGCGCTCGCCGAGGGGCGGATCACGTCGCGTCAGCTCACCGTCGAGTACCTCACGCGCATCGCGCTCTACGAGGATCAGCTCAAGGCCGCCATCACCGTCAACCCGCGCATCCTCGAGGAAGCCGACGCCCTCGATCGCGAGCGTGCGCAGGGTCGCGTGCGCGGGCCGTTGCACGGCATCCCCATCGCGCTGAAGGACAACATCCACACGATGGACATGCCCACCACCGGGGGCGCCGTCGCCTTCGAGGGTTACCGGCCGCCCTACGAGGCCACCATCACCCGGCTTCTTCGCGAAGGCGGCGCGCTCATCATCGCCAAGACGGTGCTCACCGAGCTCGCCAACTGGGTCGCAGGCCCGCCGACGCCCATGCCCGCCAACTACAGCGGCCTCGCCGGCTACGGCTTGAACCCCTACGATCCGCGTCGCGATCCCCGCGAGGGCACGAACGACGGCCGCCCCGCGCTCCCCACGGGCGGCTCGAGCTCGGGCATCGGCACCGCGGCGAGCTTCTGGGCCGCCAGCGTGGGCACGGAGACCGCGGGCTCCATCCTGAGCCCGGCCAACCAGCACATGCTCGTGGGGATCAAGCCGACGGTGGGGCGCATCAGCCGCCACGGCATCATTCCCATCACCGCGGATCAGGACACCGCCGGCCCCATGGCGCGCACGGTGACGGACGCGGCCATCCTGCTGGGCGCGCTGGAGAGCCCCACCCCCGACCCGAGCGATCCCGCCACCAATGCCTGCCCGGTGCCCGCCAACCGCGACTACACGCCGTTCCTCAGGCGGGACGGGCTCAAGGGCGCCCGAATCGGCATTCCGCGCGCCTGCTACTACGACAAGTGCACGCCGCCCGGCGAGAGTCAGCCGCGCGGCGGCCTCAACGAGGACCAGGCCCGCGTGATGGCGGACGCCATCGCCGTCCTGAGGACCGAGGGCGCGGTGATCGTGGACCCGGCCGATATCCCGAGCGTGATCGATCCCGATCCGGCGCGGAACCACACCCTCTGGGGCCTCTGCTCCGGCGTTCCCGGCGCCAAGGCCACCGACGCCAACTGCTCGGTGGTCTTCAAGTACGGGATGAAGCGCGACTTCAACAAGTGGCTCCAGTCGCTCGGGCCCACCGCGCCGGTCAAGAGCCTCACCGAGCTACGGAATTACAATCTCGCCCGGTCGTCCCGTGGCGCCATCAAGTACGGGCAGTCGCAGCTCGACATCTCCGACGAGATGGATCTCGTGGCCGACGCCGAGCGCTACGAGCGGGACCGCGCCAAGGACATCCTGCTCGCGGGCACCAACGGCATCGACGCCGCGATGAAGACGCATCGGCTGGACGCCCTCCTGTTCCCCGCCGGCACCGGCGCGTTCATCGCCGCGCGCCCCGGCTACCCCACGGTGATGGTGCCCTTCGGACTCGTTCCGAACGCGCCCACGCCGCCGTTCCCCGATTCCTTCGCGGCGCGGCCCGCCCCGTTCGGCGTGTCGTTGACCGGCATGGCGTGCAGCGAGCCCCGGCTCATCGAGCTCGCCTACGCCTTCGAGCAGGCGACCAAGCGGCGCATTCCCCCGCCGGCGGCGCCGTGAACTAGCGGAGCAGTGCGCGCAGCGCCTCCACCACCGCGTCGGGGCGCTCGCGCGGGAAGAAGTGCCCCGCGCCGGAGACCACACGCCGCTCGGTGCCGGCCGGGAACATCGCCAGCTGCTTGTCCGTGCCTCGCGGAGGATCCACCCCATCCTCCGCCCCGTGCAGGATCATGCTCGGCACCGTGATGGGAGGCCGCTCCGCCAGCCGCCGCTCGATGGCGTCGAACCGGGGCTCGCCGGGGGCATTACCGTGCCGATGGCGGTAGGAGTGGATGACCACCGGGACGAAGTCGGGGTTGTCGAAGGACCTCGCGGTGGCCTCGAAGGTGGCGTCGTCGAAGCGGTAGCCCGGCGACCAGTCCTCCCAGAGCAGCCGGCAGATGTCGCGTCGATTCTCGGTGAGCCCCGCCCGACCGCGCTCGGTGTTGAAGTACCACTGATACCAGAATCCACGCTCGAGGCGGGCGGAGGCGGGGCGGGGGCCGGCGAGGGTGTTCTGCACGTTGTAGCCCCCGCCGATGCTCACGAGCGCGCGCACCCGCTCCGGCCGGAGGATGGCCGTGATGCAGGCGGCGCGGCCGCCCCAGTCGTAACCCGCGAGCGCCGCGGGCGGAAGGGCGAGGGCCTCGAGGAAATCGATGAGGTCCTGGCCGATGGCGGCCTGCTGGGCCATGCGCGGCGCTTCGGCGTCACGGAAGCGGGTGGGCCCGTAACCGCGCAAGTAGGGAACGAGCACGCGATGGCCGGCCGCCGCGAGGGGAGCGACCGCACCGTCCCAGGCACGCACGTCGTCGGGGAAGCCGTGAAGCAGCACGACTGGCGTCCCATCGACCGGGCCGCTCTCCTCGTAGGCGATCTCGAGGACGGGAGTGCGGACGGTGCGGGTCGCTGCCATCAGTGGCTCGCCGCGCGGTTGACGGTATCCCATGCCGGAGCGATTGTATGCCCACGGAGGGCTCATCGTGAGTGATGACATCAGCATTCAGTTCACCCGCTTCTCGGCCTTCTACACCCCACTCATCGCCACCATCGCCGGCGGCTTCTTGGCCAAGGAGGGCTTCCGGCCGCGCCACTCGGTGGCGCCGCCCGGCAAGTCGTCCATCGAGGGCCTGGTCAACGGCACCGTGCACGTGGGCCAATCGGCGCCCTCGCAGGCCTTCGGACCGCTCGAGAAGGGCCAGACGCCCCCCGCCCTGCACTTCGCCCAGATCAACGAGACGGATGGCTTCTTCCTCAGTGGACGGGCGCCGGTGAAGGACTTCCGCTGGGACATGCTGCGCGGCAAGTCGGTGCTGGTGGACCACGGCGGGCAGCCGCTCGCCATGTTCAAGTACGCCTGCCACCGCCAGGGGCTCGACTTCGCGGCCATCCGCGCCGTCAATGTCCCCGCGGCCGAGATGGAGGGACGCTTCCGTGCCGGTGAGGGGGACTACGTCCACCTTCAGGGCCCGGGGCCGCAGGCCCTGCAGCACGACGGGGTGGGCGCTATCGTCGCCGCGGTGGGCGACGCGATCGGCCCGTGCGCCTTCTCGAGCCTGGTCGCCACGCGGGGGTGGCTGGGCGCCGAGGCCGCCCGGCGCTTCATGCGGGCCTATCGCAAGGCCCGCGCGTGGGTGCTGGAGAGCCACGCGGCGGTCATCGCGGAGGCGCAGGCCGGCTTCTTCCCAGACACCGAGCGGGCGGTGCTGACCCAGGCCATCGCCGACTATCAGCGTCTGGGCTGCTGGACCCCGCACGTGGAGATCACGCGTCCCGCCTTCGACGTCGCGGTCGACGTCTTCCTCCACGCGGGCAGCATCACGCGCCGCCCGCGCTACGAGGACGCGGTGGCGCCCCCGCCGGGCCCCTAGCGGGCCAGGGGGGACGAAAAAGCGGTGGCGGCGCCAGGCGCCGCCACCGCCCCCTCGGACCGTCCGCGCTTCGCGCGCGCTTACTTCACGGGCCGGGCCGGACGGCCCTCGTCCTCGGCATCCTCGTCGTCGAGGTCCTCGTCGTCGTCGTCGATCTCGAGCTCCTCGTCATCCTCTTCGGTCGCGATGCTGCGGTCGTCGTCCTTCTCCTCGCCCGGCCCGCGTTCGCCTTCCCGCGTGCGCCCCTCGAGAGGACCCGGCCGCAGCGTGTCCGGTCGCGCCGCCCCGGTCCGGGGCTCGTCGTCCATCGCCGCCTGTGCTTCGTCACGCCGGAGCCGATCCGTGGGCTGTCTGCCCTTGTCCATGGTGGTCCTCCCTTCCTCGCTCAGCGACCCACGCCGAGCAGGAACAGCACGATGAGCAGGCTCGCCGGCACTCCCAGCATCCACAGCAGGAGGTACGGGAGCACGCGGCCCTTCTGGCTCGCGAGTCGATCGATCTGGTGCGCGCGTCGTTCGATCATCACGGTCTCCTTGTCACGGGATCTGGCATCTCCAGCGGATCGCGGCGTCCCGTCCAGGGGCGCCACGCCGCGCGATGACGGGGCAGAAGCACCGCGAGCATGCCCGCGGTGGCGAGAAGGTTGGCGACCAGGATGCTCCACCACGGGATCGGCTCGAGCGCCCATTCCGCGAGGACCCGCAGGAGCACCACGAAGGCGACCTGCAAGCAGCAGAGAAGCATGAAGACGCCGAACAGCACGATCGGCTCGCGGTCGGCGAGCGCGAACAGACCGGCCAGTCCGATGCCGAAGAGCGTGAAGGCGGCCAGATGGACGGCGCTGTAGGCAAGGACCAGGGAAGGCTGCGCGGCGGCCGGCGCGCTCACCGCGCCCTCGAACAGCACCCCGCCGAGCAGCGTCGGCGTGCGCAGCGGCATGCCGTGCGTGAAGTCGTAGGCCAGGTACCACAAGGCCACGACGACGGCGCCGACGAGACCCGCCATGATCCCTTCTCCGATCACTCCGGTCGTTCTGCGCTGGCTCTGGGGCATGGTCTCCTCCCTCGGGTGGGTCGAGGTGCCAAAGGCGTGCCAGCGAATCCCGGGTAGAAAGCGGCGGGCAGGAATGTCTCGGTGCGACATCCCGTTCCCGGCACGACCGTTGCTCTGGGATGACACCCCATGACGACAATGGCCGGCACGCAGAGCCCCTGGGATCTCGAATATCGGCGGACGCCGGAATCCTATGTGTGGGGCACCGAGCCCTCTGCGCTCGCCGTGGAGCTGGCCGGACGTGTGCCGGCGGGCGCGCGCGTGATCGATCTCGGCTGCGGTGAGGGCCGGGACAGCGTCTTCTTCGCCCAGCGCGGCCTCCGCGTCACCGGTGTCGAGGCCTCCGCGGCGGGGTTGCGCAAGGCGGAGCGGCTGGCCGCCGACCGCGGCGTGCAGGTGCGCTGGATCGAATCCGTGCTGCCCGCGCTACCGCCGCTCGGGACGTTCGACCTCGTGTATTCCTGTGGGTCCATCCACTACGTGCCGCGGCGCGAGCGGCCGCAGCTCTTCGCGCGTCTCCGCGCGCTGACCGCGCGCGGGGGGCTTCAGGCGCACATCGTCTTCACCGACCGTCAGATTTACGAGGAGCGCGGTGAGCGGATCGAGTACTTCATGCCGGGCGAGCTGGCGGGGGTCTTCGCCCCGGATGAGGTGCTCCGCCGCGAGGAGCGACTGATCGAGTGCCGGCAGGATGGCCGCGCCCACCACCACAGCGTCGAGGTGTTGCTCGCGGCGCCGCGGATCGGGTAGTTCTTACCAGGGAGAAACTTCCTCCCATGACGGTCGAGGCGCCGGCCGTCGAGCGATGGTCCGCCTAGAAGTCGGCCAGGTAGACGCGAAGCCCCAGCGAGAAGATGACGGGGCTCAAGTTGGCGTCGTGGTCCTTGTCCCCCTGCAGCCGCAAGGTGAGGCCGTGGGTATAGAGGTACTTGGTCTCCATCCCGAGGGCGACGTGCCGGGTGACCATGTACTCGATGCCGGCCCCGATGGTGGCGGCGAGGCCCAGATCGTTGGCGCCCCGGATGGCCACGTTCTGGCCCGGGGGCTTACGGTCATTCGTTTCTCCGAAGGCCGCGCCGACCCCGGCGAGGAGGTAGGGAACGAGCCGGCCGTCGAGGAGGGGATAGCGGAACCGGAACTGCGGCAGGACGGCGTAGACCGCGTACTCGGTGACCGCGCCCAGCCCGGCGACGTCGACGTTGACCTCGTACCCCTCGAACCCCAGCTCCACCGCGAAGTACCGGGCGAACTCGAGGCCCACCGTGCCGCCGAAGTACTGGTTGAGCCCCCACACCGCCGGCGGCTCGGGATCGATGTGGATCTGGGACGACACGTCCGGATTGGTCACGAGCGCGCCGCCCATTCGAAAGCCGGCGTAAAGCCGGCGCAGCGGCTCCGGGGGATCGTACGGTATCGCGGAGGGCCGCTCGGGATAGAACATGCGCACGCCGAACGACGCGAGAAGCGAGTCGATGTTGTTGGACTGGCGGACACCGTCGATCTTCACATCCTTGTTGTCGGCCATGAGGTACTTCACCTCGATGCCCACGGCCACCGAGTCGGAGATGAAGTACTCGAGCCCCCCGCCGACCGTGCCCACGAACATGGTGCGGTTGGCGTCCACCGAGTGGCCGAAGGCGCCCTCCTTGCGGTCGTTGAACTCGCCGTAGGCGAAGCCGGCGCCGGCCACGAGATAGGGCGTGAGACGACCATCGAAGAGCGGGTAGCGCAGGCGGATCTGCGGGACCAGCGCGATGACCCCGTATTCCCCGACCGAGTCGAGGACATCGCTCTTCAGCCGGCGCTCGAAGATGTCGACGGCCAGCTCGCCGCCGATGAACCGGTTGTAGTTGGCGCCCAGCGAGGCGCCCCAGTAGTCGTGGGCGCCGGTGGCGGGATTGGAGCCGAACCCGCGAATGGCGAGATAGCCCCGCGTCTCGTCGCCGTCGCGAGCCTCCACCGCGCCGGGCGCCGCGCAGAGGAGCACGGCGCTTCCCAGGGCCGCGAGACAGCGACGAAGCTGCCCGGGCCGGCGGCGCATTACACGGGGTTCGCGTTGACCAGGATGAACGCGACCAGGCAGGGCGCGTCGCTGCGGTTGGCCCAGGCGTGGTTGGTGCCCCGCTGAACGAGGCAGTCGCCGGCCTTCATGAGGGTCTCGCCCTCGTCCATCAGGGCCCAGATCTCGCCCGATAGCACGATGGCGTAGTCCACCGAGCTGGTCTTGTGCATGCCCGGGTGGCGGCTCGCGTCGGGATCCATGGCGTGGTCCGCGCCCATGTCCGCGAAGGCTTTCTTGCGATCGAAGGTGCCCGCCGTTCGCTCCGGGGGAAACTCGACGACTCGAAATATGGTGCCGCCTGCGGGCGGCTCCAGCACCACCGGCCGGGCGGCGCCATCCGCGGCGCCGGTGTTGCTCGCGGGGGTGGAGTCGGTGACCCAGAGATTGGTGAGGGCGAAGTCGGGGCGGCCGCCGATGGTGAGCACGTGGGGCGAGGGGCCGTCGCTCAGGAAGACGGACCGACCCTTGGCGTCGTGGCCGGTGACGATGCGGCGGATCGGGCGGACCATGGCGTTCGTTCCTTGGCGGGGATTATGCCCCGACCGGGGCGGCGGCGAGGCCAAACTTCAGCAGCCGCCCGAACCCGGCGATGGGCTCGCGGTGCCCCAGCCGGCGCAGGGTCATCCAGATGCTCGCCTGGTTGGAGGTGACCACCGGCTTCCCGGTGCGGCGCTCGATCTCCTCCGCGGCCTCGACGGAGCGCCAGGCCGTGCAGGAGCAGAGGAGCGCGTCGGCGTCCGAGCGGCAAGCGCGCGTGGCGAAGTCCACGATGCCCGCCGGGTCCTGATCGTTGATTCCCTGATTGCCGGAGCGGGCGGCCACCGGCTCGGCCTCCAGGTTCAGCACCTCGAAGCCCTGCGCGATGAGATAGGCGCGCAGGCGTTGATTGTTCCACTCCGGGTACGGGGTGGCCACGGAGAGCCGGCGCGCGCCGAGGACGCGCAGTGCCTCGACCACCGACGGGCTGGTGGCCACCGCGGGCACGCCCGCGGTGGCCTCGATGAGCGCCAGCATGTCTCGGTCCCATCCGGGGCCCTTGAAGAAGCTCCCGGTGGTGCACCCGTAGGAGATGGCGTCGACCCGGGCGGTGGCGAGATAGCGCGCCCCGCTCTCGATCTCCGCATTCATGCGCTCCATGCCCGCCTCACCGAGCGCGTCGTTGGTGAGCCAGAGCCGCTGGCCGTGGACGGTGTAGCCGCGCGGTATCACCATCTGGAAATCGGCCTCGCACGTGGTGTTGGTGGAGGGGACCATCACGCCGATCCTGCGTCGGGTCGCCATCGAAGCCTCCTCGCGGTGGGCCGCCGCGCTAGTATACGGGCCAGGAGGAGGGGACGCCATGGTCACGCTATTGACGGATCGAGGGGAGCACGCGGTCGACGCGCGGGTCGACGGCGAGCGCCTCTGGTTGGATGCCTCGACCCTGGAGGCCGCCACCGGGTGGTCGCTCGAGCCCCAGGGGCTGTGCCGGGGAGGCGCCTGCGTGCCGCTGCCGCCGGGCCGGCACGCCGAGTTCGTGCAGGGCGATCGGGTGGACGCGGCGGCGCTGTGGCGCCACCTCGACGGCCCCGTCATGCACGATGAGACGGGCGCGGTGTGGGCCCTGGGTGAGAGCGCGGACGACCGGGGATCGGCCCTGCTCTCCCTCATCGCTCCCGATTTCACCCTGCCCGACGTGACCGGCCGCCCGCACTCGCTGTCGGACTACCGGGGCAAGAAGGTCTTCCTCGTCTCCTGGGCCTCCTGGTGAGGGTGCCGCCGCGACCTGCCCGTGTGGCAGGCGCTGTACGAGAGCCTGAAGGACCGCGGGTTCGTGGTCATCGCGGTGGCTCTCGACAGTCGACCCGGCGATCCGCTGCCGTGGATCGAGGCGGCCAAGCCCACCTACCCCTGTCTCATCGATCGTGACCATCGCCTGGCCGAGCTGTACGGCATGGTGAACGTGCCACAGGCGGTGTGGATCGACGAAGGCGGAGGTATCGTGCGCCCCACCGAATCGGCCGGCGCGTACGAGGGCTTCCGCAAGATGAACCGTGCGACCAAGGAGATGCCCGCGGACGCGGCGAAGGTCAACGCCGACGCGAGGGCGACGTACCTCGCCGCCATCCGTGACTGGGTCGAGCGGGGGGCCCGGAGCGAGCACGCGCTCGATCACGCGGCCGCGCGCGCCCGTCAGCCGCGGATCACCCCCGAGATCGTCCGTGCCCACGTCGCGTTCCGCCTCGGCCAGCACCTGATCCGCCGGGGCCGCACGGAAGAGGGCGAGCGCTGGCTCGGCGAGGCCAGCCGACTCCACCCCGACTCCTGGGCCATGTGGCGTCAGAAGGCCGGCGTCAATGAGATGGGGCTGGCATCGCTGCCGGACTTCTGGGAGCGGGTGGACGCGCTCGGTGCGCGTCGCTACTACGCGCCCGTCGACATGAAAGGTATGCCCGGGTAGGCGGGCGTCGAGAAGGGCCCATTGGCTTCGTTGCCGCCCGCGCCCGGGCGCTCGACGTATGCGGCATACGCCTCGCGCCCGGGCGGCGGGCGGCGCCTCGCCACCGGACCCTTCTCGACGCCCTATTTCAGGGCGTAGGGGTTGATCGGCGTGCCGACGGCGCGCACGACTGGAAGCGGAGGCGCGACGAGGAAGAAGGCGTAGCGGCCGTCGGCCACGCAGTCCTCGGCCAGCGCCTCCAGGTAGAAGATTTCGCCCAGCGTGAGGCCCATGTTGGGGATGGCACAGATGTGGAACGGATTGCGGAAGCCGATGATCTCCGACGGCCGCACCTCGACGGCGTAGTTGTCGGCGGCCACCGCCGCGATCTCCTTCGCGTGCATCCAGCGCGCGGTGTGCACGGAGACGCCGGGGAAGGGATCCAGGTCGAAGTAGTGCCAGTCGTTCCGGTCGAGGTAGCGCGTCATGTGCCCGGTGCGCACGAGCAGGATGTCGCCCCGCTCCACCTCCACGCCCTCCGCGGCGGCGGTGCCCTCGAGATCGTCCACCGTGATCGCATAGCCCGGCTCCAGCGCGCGCACGTTTTTCCAGCGCGCCACGTCGAGCAGCACGCCGCGCCCCACGATCCGTCCACTGGCCTTGTCGATGCTGTTCTTGGCCGCCCCGGTGCTGGTGACGAGGTCGGCGTCGTAGCCGTTCCACATTTTCCCTTCGTCGAAGATGTGGGCGAGGCTGTCCCACTGGGTCGCGCACTGCAACGGCATCACGATCCAGTCGTCGGAGCCGCCGTAGCCCTGCGCGGCCTCCACCTCGGCGGGCGTGCGGGGCCGATCGCCCCCGTCGCGGAACATGGAGTGGATGGGGTTGAAGCGCTGCCGGGTGCCGCTCTGCGGCCCCTCGCGCTGGAGGGGAATGCCGAGGGGGAAGACCTTGCCCGCGGTGACGAGTCGACTGGCGCGGGCGACGGCGTCCGCAGTGATGAAGTTGAGCGTTCCCAGCTCGTCCTCGGGCCCCCAGCGCCCCCAGTTCCGCACCTCGAGCGCGAGCTTGCGAAGGACGTCCGCGTTCATCGCGTCTCATGGTATACGTTCCGCGGCGGAGGTGCTCGATGAAGTTCGTCCGACGCTCGCTCCTGACCCTCTCGGTGATGGTCGCCGCGGGCGTGACCGCGCCCGCCTCCGCCCAGCCCGTCCGCCCCGAGGGCGAGATGCGCTGGGCCATCTACATCACGCTCTCCCCGAACTGGTTCGATCCCGCGGAGGCGGTGGGACAGCTCACACCCTTCTGGGTGCTCTATGCCCTGCACGACGCCCTGGTGAAGCCGATGCCGGGCAATCTCATGACGCCGAGCCTCGCCGAGTCGTGGACGGTGAGCCCGGACGGGCGCACCTACGAGTTCAAGCTCCGCGAGGGCGTGAAATTCCACAACGGCGACCCGTTCACCGCGGAGGACGTCAAGTTCAGTTTCCATCGCGCCAGATCGCGGGCCATCCAGGAGCGGGTGCGCGACGTGGTGGTGGTGGGCCCGCACCGGGTGCGCTTCGTGCTTCACGAGCCGTGGCCCGACTTCCTGACCTACTACGGCAGCCTCGTGTCCGGCGCGGGCTGGGTGGTGCCCAAGAAGTACGTGGAGCAGGTCGGGGTCGACGGCTTCAAGCGCAATCCGGTGGGCCTGGGCCCCTATCGCCTCGTCGGCCACACGCCGGGTATCGAGGTCGTCATGGAGGCCCACGAAGGGTACTGGCGGAAGATGCCGTCGGTGAAGCGGCTCGTGTGGAAGATGGTGCCCGACTCCAACACGCGCGTGGCCATGCTCAAGCGCGGCGAGGTGGACATCGCGCATCTCCTCGAGGTGCCCCAGGCCCAGGAGATCAAGCGCGATCCCAATCTGCGCGTGGCGTTCTCCGGCGGGATCGCCGTCTTCTATCTCGACTTCTTCGACCAGTGGGATGGGAAGTCCCCCTGGGCGGACCGGCGAGTGCGCCTCGCCGCCAACTACGCCATCGATCGGAAAGCGCTCAGCGAGGCGGAGACGCTGGGCGCGTCACGGCCGGCGGGGAACTTCGTGCCGAAGACCTTCGAGTTCGCGCTGCCCATCGAGCCCTATCCCTACGATCCCGCGAAGGCGCGCGCCCTCCTCGCCGAGGCCGGCTATCCCAACGGCTTCGACGGCGGTGAGTTCCATCAGCTCCCCCCCTACTTCTCCCTCGGGGAAGCCATCATCGGCTACTTCCGCGCGGTGGGCATCCGCATGCAGATGCGACCCATGGAGCGCGCGGCGTTCCTGGCCGCCGTGCAGTCCAAGAGACTCAAGGGAGTCTGCGTCTGCTCGAGCGCCCTCTACGGCAACGCGGCCTCACGCCTCTCCGAAGTGCTCCCCAGCGAGGGCGCCTACGCCTATGGGGGCTATCCGGATCTCGACGCCCTCTTCAAGCAGCAGGCGCGGGAGACCGATCGGGCCAAGCGCGAGGCGATGCTCCACCAGATCCAGCGGCAGATGCACGAGCGCGTCCGGATCGGGCCGATCTTCGACTACATCTGGCCCAGCGGCATCGGGCCCCGCGTGGCGGAGCCCGCTCTGATGTTGATCGACCCGTATCCCTGGTCGGCCCCGCTGGAAGACGTGCGTCTGAAGAAATAGGCGGGCGGCGCGGGCGGCGCCCGCTTAGAGGCGGGCTTCGTCGATGGGCAGGCCCAGCCAGTGGCGGCCGACCAGCTCGTAGTGAGCGAAGCGGGCCTGCAGGTGCTGGCTGATCACGTGCACGTCCTGGAACTGCCGCTGGAGGAGCGTGCCGTCGTAGATGGCGGTCACGCCCGAGGCGTTGTAGACGGCGTCCACCACCTTCACGGCGAGGCGGATGCCGTGCGTGGTGGCGAGCCGGAGCGTGGCGCGCTCGTCGAGGGTGAGGGCGCCGGTGACGCTGGCCCGGGCCCAGATCTCGCCCACCGTCTCCGCCAGGAAGGCGCGCCCGGAGCGGAGGTCGGCCTCGGCGTGGCCCACCATGTCCTGGATCATGGGCTGGTCGCGGAGCAACGCCATGTTGCGCGGCGCCTTCGATCCCGCCAGGTCGACGAAGGCGTCCAGGCTGGCGCGCGCGACGCCCAGCGCCGCGGCGGCGTCGCCGGAGGCGAAGAGCAGCGTGCGCGGGATCTGGTAGAGCGGCCCCTTCTCGTAGAACGGCGGGTTCACCGAGAGCACGGTGCGCTCCTCCGGCACGAAGACGTCGGTCACGGCGAAGTGATGCGTGCCGGTGCCGCGCATGCCGCGCACCGTCCACGTGTCGACGATCTGGCCTTGGTCGACGGGGACGAAGAGGTAGCGCGCGTCCACGGTGCCGTCGGGGAGCCGACGCGCCTCGCCGTTCTCCATCACGGTGGCGTGGGCGGCCAGCCACGCCGCGTGCTTGCAGCCGGTGGCGAAGCCCTGGCGGCCGGTGACGCGATATCCGCCGGGCACCGGGATCGCGGTGGCGGTGGGCATGGGCGTGTTGGCGACCACCGCGCGCGGGACGTCCGTCCAGATGGCGCGCGCGGCCTCGCGCGGCATGCGGGCGGCGTAGGTGGCATACACCGCCCCCTGGTTCACCGCCCAGGCGGTGCTCGCGTCGGCCTTGCCGAGCTCCTCGATCACCCGGATGTAGGTGGGGGGATCCAGCTCCCGGCCGCCCAGGGAGCGCGGCACGAGGAGATGGAAGATGCCGGCGTCGGCGAGCGCCTCGAAGAGCGCCCGCGGCAGCTCGCGCGTGGTCTCGATCTCCTCCGCGCCGGCGCGGACGCGGGGCGCGAGCGCCCGCGCCGCGTCCAGCGGCTCGATCACGCCCGCGGAACCCGCAGCTCGGCCGGCGCGGGGTGGGCGAGGCTCACCGGCGCCTTGGACTCGAAGGGATCGGCGAGCCCCAGGCTGTTTCCGATCTCGCGCACCGCCGGGAGCACGTCCTCACCCAGCAGCCGGATGCAGGTGCGTGTGTCCGCGTCGCTCACGAAGCCGTCGCTCGCCCAGAAGCCGACGATGGAGGGGCGCGTCTCCTCGAGGAGCCGGCGCAGGCGCGGGATCACCGTCTTGGGCGTGCCTGCGATGATCTGCTGGTCCGCGATCTGGTCCTCGAACGCGGCGGCGCGCGGATTCTCCCGCCGGCCCACCGCGAACTCCACGAACGCGGTCCGGTTCGACGGCGAGAAGTAGCCGGAGGGGCTGGACCACACGGGATGGGCGAGGCCGGTGAACTCGCCCTGCATCCACATGAACTGCCGGGCGTTGGCCATCGCCTTCTCTTCCGTCTCTGCCACGTGGATGCGCTGGAGATAGCCGCGGTTCTCGGGGCCGGCCACGTAGCCCACCTCCGCCGCCGCCTGATCGTAGAGCTGCCAGATCTTCTTGGTGGCAGGGATGGCGGTCGAGAGCGCGATGTACGGGTACCGGTGCTTGGCCGCCCAGATCACCGTCTCCTTGCTGAGCACGCCCGGGATCCACACCCGCGGGTGCGGCGTCTGGAGCGGCAGGGCCCACGGATTGACGACTCGATGATGATAGTGATTTCCCTCCCACCGGAACGGCCCGTGCTGCGTCCACGTCTTGACGATGAGGTCGTGCGCCTCCTCGAAGCGCTCCCGGTTGAACGCCGGGTTCACCCCGGTGGCGAGCTGCTCCTGGCCGCCGCCGCGCACGAAGCCCGAGACGAGGCGGCCCTTGGAGACCATGTCGATCATGGCCAGCTCCTCGGCCAGGCGAAGCGGATCCTCGGACAGCGGCAGCGGATTGCCCAAGAGAACGATCTTGACCCGATCGGTGATCGCGGCAAGGATGGAGGCGAAGATGTTGGTCTTGGCCTGCATGCAGAACGGCGCGTTGTGGTGCTCGTTCAGCATGATGCCGTCGAAGCCCACCGCCTCCGCGAGCTTGTAGTGCTCCATGTACTGGTTGTAGAGGCGGCTGCCCGCCACCGGATCGAAGTGGCGGTTGGAGAACATGAGGGCGGTGGCGCCGAACTTCCGGCCCTCCTCCTCGTCATAGGCCGACATCGGCTGCTCGGTGAAGTACATGAGGTGCATGGCCCGCTCCTAGGCTCCCGCGAAATCGATGATGGCCCGCGCGACGTCGTCGGGCCGCTCCATGTCCACCAGATGTCCTGCGCTCTCGATCACCCTGAGGGTGGCGGCGGGCATGGCCTTGGCGTAGCGCTCGCCGCACTCGAGTGGGACCACGCGGTCCTCCGCGCCCCACAGCACCAGCGTGGGCGTCTTCACGCTCCCGAGCAGTGGGGGGAGGCTCGGGTTGAACATGTAGGGCCGCCACGCGATCCGGAAGGTGGACTCGCGGTTGACGTCCCATTGCTCGAGGAGCGGCGTGGGCAGCTCCGTCCCGTAGGCGCGCGCGAGCGCGGCGGGGTCGTGGAAGCCCGCGCGGATGTACTCGATGTAGCTCACCAGCGCTTGATCCATGATGTCGCCGCGCTCGGGCTTGATGCCCATGGCGCCCACGAGCACGAGGCGCCGGAGCTGGGCGGGCGCCATCGTGGCCATCTCGGCGGCGATCCAGCCGCCGAAGCCCAGCCCCACGCAGGTGACGCCGGTGAGCCCGCGCTCGGCGAGCAGCGCCTGGTACATCACGGCGATGTCCCGGACGTTGCGGAGCCAGGCGGGACGCGCCGACCCGTCATAGCCGGGATGCGACGGCGCCAGCACCGTGAAGCGGGCGGCGAGCGCCTCGTGGAGCGCGGGCCGCTCGGGGCTGCCGATGTCGTGATGCAGCATGAGCAGTGGAGCGCCGGCACCGCCGGTGCGCAGGCGCACGGGGGATCCGGCGAGGGTGACGATGTCGTCGAGCCACTGGATCGACTGGGCGGCCATGTGGGGCTCCCGCGCGAACGGCTGCGCCGTTCCGGAATGCGAACGCGTTTCTCCTTTTGACTCTCGAACCTTACTGGATACCCCCCAGGTTGTCCATCGGGGGAAAATGACGCCATGGCCCCGGGCGAACACGTCGGCGAAGCGCTGGACGCGCTCCTCCATCCGCTGCTCTCGACCCTGGAGCGTATCGGATGGGTGCAGCGTCACCTGTTCCCGCCGCTCGCGGGGCGTCTGGCCGAGAGCCTCGCGCCCCATGGTCCCGCGCTCGCGGAGGGACTCCGCGTCTTCGAGACCATGGCGTGGCCGCCGGACCTCGCCTTCATGCGCGACCGGTTGCTCGATGTCGGCCGGCAGACGGCCGCGCTGGTCGAGGCCTTCGTGACGGCGGCGGCGGACGCCGAGGAGCCCATCGGCCTCTACCGGGCGCTCCGGCGCTTCGGTCCCATTCAGGAGGCGCTCTTCCCGCTGGCGCCCGCGATCGATCCGGTGAGCCGGTGGTTCCTCGAGCCGGCCCGCCGTGACGACGACGCGCTGCTGTCCCGGCTGCGCGCGGGCGTGCTCCGCGATGACGGGCCCCGCGTGGGCGTGCTCCACTCGGCCAATGCGCGGGACGAGCGCGGCGGGTTCTCCCTCTACGTGCCGGAGGACTGGGACGGTCGGACGTCGATGCCCCTGGTGGTCGGGCTCCATGGCGGGCACGGCCACGGCCGCGACTATCTCTGGGTCTGGCTCCGCGAGGCGCGGGCGCGCGGCATGCTCGTGCTCGCGCCGACGGCGCGCGACCGCACGTGGTCCATCATGGGTGGCGACGACGTCGACGCCGAGCCCCTGACCGCGATGGTGGAGGCGGTGGCCGGCCGATACGCCGTGGATCGCGCGCGTGTGCTCCTCACCGGGATGTCCGACGGCGCCACCTACGCGCTGCTCGCGGGGCTCATGGAGGACGCGCCGTACACGCACCTGGCGCCGGCCTGCGGGGTGCTGCACCCGCTCCTGCTGCTCGGCGGCCGCCTGGGCCGGGCCAAGGACCGGCCCATCTATCTCGTTCACGGGGCGCTCGACTGGATGTTCCCGGTCCACGCCGCGCGGATGACCCGCGACGCCCTCCAGGCGATGGGCGCCCGGGTCGTCTACCGCGAGATCGAGGATCTCTCCCACACGTATCCGCGCGACGAGAATCCCGCCATCCTGGACTGGCTCATGACCGGGACGGCTCCCCGGGAAAGCGCCGGTTCCCCCGAGGCCGCCTCGTGAGCGAGTGCTGTCGCGTCCTCCCCGACGTGTCGACGCGACAGCGGCGCGCGCTTCGCATCGTCCTCGGGGTGAACCTGGCCATGTTCCTGCTGGAGGCGGGGGCGGGGCTCTACGCCGACTCCACCGCGCTGCTCGCCGATTCGGCGGACATGCTGGGCGACGCTCTCGTGTACGGGGTGAGCCTCTACGCCGTCGGGCGCGGCGCGGACTGGAGGGCGCGGGCGGCGACATTCAAGGGCTGGCTGATGGCGACCTTCGCCGCCGCTGTGCTCGTGCAGGCCGCCCTCACGATCGCGCGCGGGGCGCTCCCCCAGGCTCCGGTGATGGGCGCGGTCGGCTTCATGGCCCTGGGGGCCAACGTGGTGTGCTTGATCCTGCTCGGGCGGCGGCGCGCCGACGACGTGAACATGCGATCGGCGTGGCTCTGCTCGCGCAACGACGTGGTGGCCAACGTGGGAGTGCTCGCGGCGGCGGGCGCGGTGGCGCTCACCGGCTCCGGCTGGCCCGACGTCCTGGTGGGGCTCGCCATCGCCGCGCTCTTCGGCGGCTCGGCGGCGCGGGTGTTGCGAGACGCCCGCCGCGTCCGGGAAGCGGCGGGGGCTACTGAATGGGTGAGCGGGGGGTCGCGGTCAGCCGAGTGACGGTGCCCTTCGTTCCCCGCTACTGAATAGGTGAGCGTGGGGTCGCGGTCAGCCGAGTGACGATAATCTTCTCCCGGTCGATCATGGTGGGGACCCTCGGCGAGATCTCGTTCTTCCAGTAGTCGCTCTGGTAGACGAGGTCGTAGAGGCGCTTGCGCTCCGCTTCGCTCTCGAAGCGGCGGATCCACACGTAGACGGAGGCGTCCTCTTCGCCCACGAAGCTCCCGAGGATGACCATGCCCATCTTGACCTGGAAGGGGATGATCTCCTCCTCCATGCACTTCACCCAGTTGGCCTGCTGCCCGGGATGGATGTGGTACTGGCGCAGCTCGAAGAGCATGAGGGCCTCCTTATCGGCCGCCGAGGCGGCGGGTGGCGAGGGCGGCGCCCTCGCCGAGGGCGCGAAGCTTGGCCCAGACCACGCTGGGCGCGCACATCTCGGATCCGGCGAAGGTGCCGAAGCCGCAGTCCGTGGAGGCGATGACGCGGCGGCGGTCGCCCACCGCCTCCACCGCTTGCACGAGGCGGTCGGCCACGACCTCGGGGTGCTCCACGTAATTGGTGGTCGTGTCGATGACGCCGGGCAGGAAGAGCATGCCCGCGGGCAGGCCATGCCGGGCGATCACGCGGTGCTCGTGCTGATGCCGCGGGTTGCCGAGCGGCAGGGACAGGGCGCCGACCTTGGCGCGGGTGACGATGGGCAGCACCACCTCCAGCGGCACGTCGTGCACATGGGGCCCGTCGTAGTTGCCCCAGCAGAGGTGGAGGCGGATGCGGTCGGCGGGGATATTGGCGGTGGCGCGGTTGATGGCCTCCACGTGGAGCGCCACCGCCTGCTGGAACTCGCCGAGCGGGGCGTCCTGGAAGAAGCGGGCGCGCTCCATGGCGAGGTCGGGGCAGTCGAGCTGGAGCACGTAGCCGCGACGGTGGATCAGCTCGTACTCCTTCCGGAGCTCGTCGGCCAGCGCCATCACGTATCGCTCGTGGGAGTCGTAGTGGGCGTTGAGCAGAATGGTGGCGGCGGTGCCGGGCGACACCGCGGTCATGAAGCGCTCGGCGAAGGGGCGGGGGGCGTCCTTCATGGCGCGGTCGAACATGTCGCACTCGCGCTCGGCCTCGGAGAGATCCTCGTAGGACACGGGCGCGACCGCCTGGGGAGCGTCCCCGATGCGCGCGGCGTCGGCGCGCCGCCGCGCCAGCATGGCCGCATAGTCCGGGAACTCGGCGAACTCCTTGGCGGCGGGCCGCCGGCTCGCGCCCCCGAAGCCCCGCATCCGGCGGGCCACGTAGGTGGAAAACCCCGCGCGCGGCTGCTCGCCGTCATTGCCGATGTCGACGCCGGCCTCCAGCTGTCCGCGCACCACGTCGCGCACCGCCGCCTCTGCCTCGCGCGCCAGGGCCGCCGCGTCCACCGTGTCGCCGCGATCCTGTCTCACGAGCAGTTCACGAAGCGTCGCATTGCGCGGGATGCTGCCGACATGGGTGGTGAGGATGCGCTCGTCGCTCTGTCTCACGGCTCGCCCTCCGGGCGGCTCAGGGTATCAGATCCCATTCGCCTGCGATAGAATCCGGCGCGGGAGGATTCACGCCGATGAACACCGAGCAGTGGTACGACGCCCTCACCGCCGAGCTCCTCGCCCGGAGCCCCTTCCGGGAGTCGGCATACTTCAAGCGCTTCGCCGCGGGCGCGCTCTCGCGCGAGCAGGTGTGGGGGCACATGAGCCAGCACTACCTGATCATCGCGTGGTTTCCCCGCATCTTCAGCGGCATCCACACCCGGTGCGAGGAGCTGGAGGTCCGCAAGGACTGCGCCCGGCATCTGCTGGTCGAGGACCTCGGCTACTTCGAGGGCAAGGTGGGCGGCACGCCGGACCATGACGAGCTCTACCGCCGCATCGGCGACGATCTGGGCTACGGCCGCGACGAGTACGACCGGATTCGCGCCGTGCCCGAGATGGCAGCCATCGTGGACTTCTTCCGCCGCCTCGCCCATGAGATCCCGTGGAGCGCATCCCTCTGCGCGACCGCGCTGCTGGAGGAGGAGGTGGTGGAGATCGCCCGCACCGTCGGCAAGGCGCTGGTCGAGCACTATGGCGTCCGGCCCGAGTGGGGCGGGGCGAACTACACGGTGCACGAGGCGGTGGAGGCGGAGGAGTCGGGCGAGACCAAGGCGGCCATCCTGAAGTACCTCCGCTCGCCGGAGGACCGCCGGGCCGCGGAGGCAGCCATGCGGGAGATGCATCAATTGCTCGAGGCGTACGCTGCCGCGCTCAACCGCCGGTACCCCGCCTGACATGCCCCTCGTCGCCGCCGTCGCCTGCCCGCACACGCCTCAGCTCCTCGTGCGGCCGGACACCGAGGACCGCGCGCTGGTGCTGCGCGTGCACGCCGCCTATGCCCGGGTGAAGCGGATGCTCGTGGAGGCGCGGGCGGAGGTGATCTGCCTGATCGCGGGTGACCACATCGAAGGATTCTTCCTCAACGCGGTCCCCGCCTTCGCGGTGTACGCGGGCGCCCGCGTGTCCGGCCAGTTCGGCCGGTATACCTACACGTTCCCGGTGCACGAGCCCCTGGCGCGCGCCATCCTCGAGCAGGGGATCGAGCGCGAGTTCGACCTCACCTACAGCCAGGACATCCGGCTGGACTACGCCTTCTACGTGCCGCTGCACTTCACCATGCCCGAGCCCGCGCTCCCCCTCGTGCCCCTCTACGTGAACGTGTACCTGCCGCCGCAGCCCACGCCCCGCCGCTGCTACGCGTGGGGCCGCGCCCTCCGCGCCATCCTCGACGCGCGGCCGGAGCGGGTGGCCCTCATGGCCTCGGGCGGGCTCTCCCACTATCCGGGCACGGATCGTTACGCCTCGCCGGACTTCGACTGGGACCGGCAGCTCCTCGCCGGCCTCGCCGAGGGCCGCGGCGCGGATACCGCGCGGCTCAGCGGGGAGGAGCTGGACAAGGCGGGGAACGTGGAGCTGCGCACCTGGATCACGCTCCTCGGGGCGGTGGGCGACGCCCGCGCGGACGTCATCTGCTACGAGCCCTCGTGGCATCACGGCAACGCCATGGTGGCGTGGCCGGTGGCGGGGCGATGAGCACGCACTACTTCTTTCCGCCCGCGAGCGCGTACCCGCTGAACCGCTGTCTGTTCCAGCTCAAGTCCGACGCCGCGTATCGCGCCCGCTTCCTCGCCGAGCCGGAGACGGCCATGGACGAGCTGGGACTCGGGGCCGAGGCGCGGGCGGCCCTGCGCGCCTTCGCGCGCGACCCCCTGATCGCCCTCGGCGCGCATCCCTATCTCGTGTTCATGGCCGACCTGCGCCTCAACATGGATCGGAAGCCGGCGGCCTTCGAGCACTTCTGACGCGGGCGGATCGCTGATGCGGGTGCCGGTGGGGCTGAACGTCTGGTCACGACTGGTCGAGCGCACCTTTCCCTATCTGGACCAGACCGCCGCTCCGTTCGACTCCCTGTGGTTTCCCGACCACGTGCAGTACGCCGGTCATCCCGTGGCGGAGGGTTGGACGCTGCTGGCCTATGCGCTGGCGCGGTACCCCGACAAGGTCGCGGGGCACGAGGTGCTCTGCAACAGCTTCCGCAATCCCGCCCACCTCGCCAAGATGGTCGCCACCGCGCAGGCCTTGTCGGGCGGGCGGGTGATCCTGGGCATCGGCGCGGGCTGGAATCGCGAGGAGTACCTGGCGTACGGCTGGCCGTTCGCCTCCGCGCGCGAGCGCATCGCCCAGCTCGGCGAGGCCATCGAGCTGATCCGCGCCATGTGGCTCGGCGCCCCCGCAGCATTCGCGGGCGACCGTTATCGCATCACCGGCGCGTACTGCGAGCCGCGGCCCGATCCCATGCCCCCCATCATGGTCGGCGGCTCGGGCGAGACGTACCTGCTCCGCGTGGTGGCGCGCCATGCCGACTGGTGGAACTGGACGTATCGCGGCCGTGAAGCCTACGCGCACAAGCGCGAGGTGCTGAAGGCTCACTGCCGTGAGGTGGGCCGCGACTACGACGCCATCCGGCAGGTCATCCGCGTGGGCATCCTCATCGCGGAGTCGGAGCGAGAGGTCGAGCAGGTGAAGGCGCGCCCGGAGACCCGGCCGCCGGAGGACATGCAGCTCGTCGGCACGCCCGATCAGGTGACGGAGACGCTGTGCGACGTCGTCCGCCAGGGCGCTCAGTACCTCACGGTGAACTTCGCCGACGTCCCGCGGCCCGACGGCACCCGCCTGTTTGCCGAGCGCGTCCTGCCGAATCTCTAGTCCCGACTACGCGTGGGAGTGATGGTGCCCGCGCTCGTAGTGCGCGCGAAGGAGGTCCTGGCCGAAGTCGTTCTTCGGGTCGTGCCACACCGAGTGGATGTGGTTGGCGTCGTTCTGCGTGTTGTCGTACTCGATGAGGAGGGTGGGGCCGTGCAGGCGGTAGTAATGGGGCTTGCCGGGCTCGAGCGCGCCCGCCCACGCGAAGTGTAGATCGCCGAGCCCGGCGGCGTGCATCCGCCGCAGCTCCCCCTCCGCCAGCTCCGCGCGCATGTTCCGCGCGTATTCCTCCACGAGCTGCACGGCGAGCGCGCGGTGCTCGCCGGCCATGGCGCCGAGGGGCAGCCCGGCCGGCGAGGCCAGCGACGCGGCGCGGCCGGGGCCGCTCACGATGTCGCCCAGCGACCGGGCGCCGATGAGCATGCGGGCGCGCTGGGTGGCATCCAGGGCGCGCGCGAGCCCGAACGCCAGGTCCGTTTCGCGGGCGAGCGTGCGCAGGCCCTGCTGAGGTCCCGAGCGGACCTCGGCCGGGTTGGCCCCAAGGAAGGCCGGCGTCATCGCCACCGGCTTGCCGGGCACGAGGGTGAAGTTCAGCGAGAGATGATGGCCCTCGAGGCGCCATCCCCACGGCGCGGTCGCGCCCGGCGTGCCGAACACCGTGACGGCATAGTTTTCGGGATCGCGCATGAGGCCGCCGAAGGTCTCGAGGCGGCGGAGCACCTCCTCGAGGCGGATGACGTTCACCGCCTTGGCGTAGCCCACGGCGGAGAGGCTCGCCTTCATGAGCTCGTGGGCGGCGGCGCGCGCCGCGGGCGACATGCGCTTGAAGGGCAGGCCCTCGCGCGAGCGCGGAACGTAGTGCCAGTTCAGGCGCTCCGTGTCGCCGAAGGGAAAGGTCGCCTGCTTCTGTCCCTCGGCGGGGAGCCCCGAGAGGAACGCGGCGGCGGCCGCGGCCATGGCGGCGCGGCCATCGTCGGCCACCTGGGCGAGGAGGGGGCGGGCGGGCATCACCGCCGTGCCCGCCGCCAGGCCTCCCATCACGTGGCGCAGGAGGTGACGGCGGGACAGCGGCGGCGTCACGATGCCGGTCCCGGCTCAGGCGTACTTCACGGTGCAGCCGTAGGCGCGCGTCACCGGCGTCTTCACCGGCTCGCCCGCGGCCACCGATTGCAGCGCGGCGCGCACGTAGTTGTTGGCGCCCTGGACGTCGGACTTCCGGCTCGTGGGCCGATCGTCGATGGCCCCCGCATAGGCGAGCACCCCCGCCTTGTCGATGACGTACATGTGGGGGGTGTTGGTGGCGCCGTAGAGCCTTCCCACCGTGCCCTTGGGATCGAGCAGCACCGCGGTGGGAGCGGCCTTGCGGCTGGTGGTGAGCTCGTCGGCCTGCGGCGCCGTCACGTAGCCCTGCGTGCCCGGCGCGGAGGAGACGATGGAGAGCCAGACCACGCCTTGGCCGGTGGCCTCGCGCTGCAGCCCCTGCATGTTGCCCGACTCGTAGTGCTTCCGCACGTACGGGCACTCGTGATTCGTCCACTCGAGCACCACGATCTTGCCCTTGAGATCGGCCAGGCTCTGGCTGCCGCCGCCGGTGGTGGGCAGCGAGAAGGCCGGCGCGGCGGTCCCGACCTTGGCCGGTGCGTTGGCGCCGGCGATGCCAGGGGTCACGAGGGCGCCCGCTCCGGCGGCGGCGAGGGCGCCGAGCGCGGAGTCGGTGAGGAAGCGGCGGCGAGTCACGCGCGTGGAAGCCATGAAGTGGTCTCCTTCCGAGTTGTCAGATTCCCTCGACGGCGTCGAGGACGGTGCCCTCGGTCAAGATGGGCGGGAGCACGATGGGCTCGGCGGCTCCCGCTCCGGCGCGCTGGCGCGGATAGACGACGTAGAGCGGCACGCCGCTCCGGCCGAAGCCCTCGAGCGCGGCCGCGATGTCGGCGTTCCGATTGGTCCAGTCGGCCTTGAGGTAGACGACCTGCTGCCGGGCGAAGGCCTCCGCGACGGCGGGCGAGCGCAGCGCCACGCGCTCGTTCACGAGGCAGGTGATGCACCAGGCCGCCGTGAAGTTGACGAACACCGGCCGGCCCTCGGCGCGCGCCTCGGCCAGGCGCCGCGGGCTCCACGGCTCCCACGGG
>DATEDO010000223.1:0-10145 GCA_035281625.1 Candidatus Methylomirabilota bacterium | reverse complement strand
CCTGAGCGGCGGGAATCACGGGGCGCTTGGGACAACCGCTCGCCATCACGGCGAGCGCGAGACAGGACGCCACGACGAGCACGGTGCGCGAGGTCATGGCGGCAGCCTAGCCGAGTGGTCCGGGCCGGTCAACTCTAGTAGCATAGCGGCACCGTCCGACCCCGAGGAGGTAGACGATGCTGAAGGAGTTCCGCGAGTTCGCGATCAAGGGCAACATGGTCGACATGGCGGTGGGCATCATCATCGGCGCCGCCTTCGGCGCGGTGGTGCAGTCCCTCGTCGACAACCTCTTCATGCCCCTCGTCTCCGCGGTCACGGGGGCGCCCGACTTCAGCAATCTCTTCATGGTGCTCCGAAATCCGAAGGGTGAGACCTACGCCAACGTGAAGGCGGCGCGTGACGCGGGCGCGGTGGTGCTCGCGGTCGGGCTCTTCGTCAACACCGTGATCACCTTCCTCGGGGTGGCGTTCGCGACCTTCCTCCTCGTGAAGGGAATCAATCGCGTCCGCCGCGCCGAGGCCGCCAAGCCCGCGGCGCCGCCGGCGCCCAGCGGCCAGGAGCATCTCCTGATGGAGATCCGCGACCTCCTCAAGCGGCCGCCCGCCCGCTAGCCGGGTCGCGCGCCGTGCTCTTCGGGCGGCAGTGGCGGCAGTGGCGGATTCGCGACTACTGCCTCGTGTTCGGTCCCGCGCTGCTCCTCACCGGAGCCGCCTTCGCGGTGGCCATTGCGTTCATGAAACCGGCCCCGCCCCGCCGGATCGTCCTCGCCACCGGCCGCTCCGACGGCGCCTACCATCAGTTCGGCCTCCGATATCAGTCCGAGCTGGCGCGCTCGGGTGTCACCGTCGTCCTGCGTCAGACCTCGGGCTCGGTCGAGAACGTGACACTGCTCGCCGACCCGGCCGGCGGCGTGGACGTCGCCTTCGTCCAGGGCGGGGTGGGCTCGCTCACGCCCGACGCGGGGCTGCTCGCCCTGGGCAGCCTCTACTTCGAGCCGCTGTGGGTCTTCGCCCGTGGCCTGCGCGACGCCGACGACTTCCGCTCGCTGCGGGGCAAGCGCATCGCGGTGGGCCCCGAGGGCAGCGGCACGCGGGCGCTGGTGGATCTGCTCCTGCGGGCCAACGGCGTGACCTCGCCCGCTGCCACCTTGCTGCCGCTCGCCGGACTCGACGCCGTGCGCGCCTTGCGGGAGCAGGAAGTCGACGCCGCGGTGTTCGTGGCCTCGCCCGAGGCGGCCACGGTGCGCGAGGCCATTACCGTCCCCGGGGTCGCGGTGATGGGGTTCCCTCGGGCGGAGGCCTACTCGCGCCTCTATCCATTCCTCTCCCGGCTCACCCTGCCCGAGGGGGCGCTCGACCTCGGGCGCAACCTGCCCGCGCAGGAGATCGTCCTGCTCGCGCCGACCACGAGCCTGGTCACGCGATCGGATTTCCACCCCGCGCTGGGCGACCTGCTCCTGATCGCGGCGACCAAGATCCATAGCCGGGCCGGCGTGTTCGAGCGGCCCCGGCAGTTCCCGTCCCAGGACTTCACCGACTTTCCCCTGAGCGCCGAGGCCCAGCGCTTCTACCAGAACGGACCACCCTTTCTCTCCCGCTATCTCCCGTTCTGGGCCGCGACCCTGGTGGACCGGCTCAAGATCATGCTCCTGCCCTTGATCGTGTTCGCGATCCCCCTCTTCAAGATCCTCCCGCCCACCTTCCGGTGGCGCGCCCGCCGCAAGATCTACACGTGGTACACGCAGGTGCAGGCCGCCGATCTCGCGCTCAGCAAGCCCTGCGGCGCGGATGAGCTGGATCGCCTCCTCGGCGAGCTGGACCACGTGGAGGAGCAGGTGCGGCGGATCCGTATTCCGCCCGCCCACTCGGAGTCGCACTTCCACCTCCGCGCCCACATCGACCTCGTCCGCGCCAAGCTCTCCGCCGCCCGCGCCGCCGTGCGTTGACGCGACGCCCGGGCGCCCGCTATGCTCGACGCATGACCACATCGACCCACCCCGCGCCCCGCTTCGACGATCTCCTCTCCGTTCGCGCCCGCATCGGCACCGGACCCGCCGCACAGCCCGCGCGCCCCGTGCAGAGCGCGCTCTATGACTTCGGGGGCGGCTATCCCGACCCCGCGTCCTTCCCTTACGAGGGGCTCGTCGTCGCCACCGCCGCCATGATGAAGGCGGAGGGCGCGCAGGCGCTGACCTACGGGGAGGCGCAAGGCTACCGCGGGCTCCGCGAGCTCGTGTGTCACAAATACGGGCTCTTCGAGGGGCTGAAGGTCACCCCCGACAACATCATCATCTCGAACGGGTCCGGGCATGCGCTGTCGCTCGCCTTCAGCGCCTTCGTGGACGTGGGCGACGCGATCCTGAGCGAGGCTCCCACCTTCTCTGGCACCCTCAACACGATTCGCCGCCACGGGGCGCGCGTGCTCGACGTGCCCGTGGACGAGGAGGGAATGGTGACCGCGGTGGCCCGGCGGCAGCTCGAGGCGCTGCGCCGCGCGGGCACGCGCTGCAAGCTCATCTACACCATCGACAACTTCCAGAACCCCTCCGGCCCGACCCTCTCGCTGCGCCGCCGGCAGGAGCTGGTGGCGCTGGCCCACGAGTTCGACACCTTCATCCTCGAGGACGACGCCTACGGGGAGCTGCGCTTCGAGGGCGATCACCTGCCCTCGCTCTATGCCCTGGACGGCGGGGCGCGCGTGATCCGTGCGGGCACGGTGTCCAAGATCCTTGGCGCGGGCTTCCGGCTCGGCTGGCTCTGCGCGCCCGCGGAGATGATTCCGTACTTCCAGGGCTTTCTCTTCGGCGGCGGCGTCAATCCCTTCGCCTCGCGCGTCGCCACCTACTTCCTTCGCGACCACCTGCAGCCCCACGTGGCGCGGCTCGTCAACGTCTACCGGACGAAGCGGGACGCCATGCTCCGCGGCCTCCACGAGGTGCTGGACGGCAGCGGGGCCCAGATCAGCAAGCCCGAGGGCGGCTTCTTCCTGTGGATCCGGCTGCCTGCCGGCACCGATCAGAAGCGCCTGGCCGACCTCGCCGTGCAGGCGCGCGTGCAGTACACCCCGGGGCCCGCATTCTTTCCCAACGGCGGGGGTGACGAGTTCATCCGGCTCGCCTACAGCCTGGAGACGCCGGAGCAGTGCTACGAGGGCGCGCGTCTGATGGCCAAGGCGATACTCGGCGCGCGCGTCTAACCCCATCCTGCCGTGAGCCGCCTCGAAGGCAAGCGCGCCATCGTCACCGGCGCGGCCAGCGGCATCGGCCGGGCCACCCTTCACCTCTTCGCCCACGAGGGGGCGCGCGTGCTCGCGGTGGACCGCGCCGCCGCGGATCTGGACGGCGTGGTGGCCGCGGTCGCCGCCGCGGGCGGTACCGCGCTCGCCATGGCCGGCGACGCGGGTGATGAGACCTCGGTGGCACGCATGGTGGAGCGCTGCGCGGCCGAGTGGGGCGGCGTGGACGTCGCCTTCGCCAATGCCGGCGTGAGCGGCGGGCGCGTGCCTCTGCTCGAAGGCACGGTGGAGCAGTGGCAGGAGATTCTCCGCGTGAACCTCATCGGGCCCTGGCTTCTCATCAAGCACGCGGCCCCCCTCATGATCCGGCAGCGCGGCGGCGCCATCGTCTGCACCGCGTCGGTGGCGGGCCTCCGCGCCAACGCGGGCGGCACGCCCTACTCGTCCAGCAAGGCGGGCGTGATCAGCCTGGTACAGACCGCGGCCAATGCGCTGGCGGGCACGGGCGTGCGGGTCAATGCCATCTGCCCCGGGCTCATCGAGACCGGCATGACGCGCCCCATCTTCGAGTTCGCCCGGGCGCGCGGGACGGAGGGCAAGATCGGCCAGCTGAACCCGCTGGGCCGCCACGGCTTACCCGCGGAGATCGCCCATGCCGCCCTGTTCCTCGCAAGCGACGAGGCGTCCTACATCAATGGCCAGGCCATCGCCGTCGACGGCGGCCTGTCCAGCACCCACCCGTTTACCGGGGGTCGACGGTAGCCCTCTCGTATCGGCGCCCGACCGCTACGGGAGGGCGCCGCAGTAGCGAAACAGCTCCGACTCCGCCGTGCCCGCGTAGAGATAGTCGTCGAGGACGCCGATGCTGCTCGCATGGGGCGGCGCGGCGGCCACCAGAGTCCAGCGCGCGAGATCCTGGGTGGCCACCACGTCGCGGCCGTCCAGCACATAGAGGGTCCGGCCGGCGACGGTGAGGTCCAGAATACGCGCGGCGGGCGCCCGGGCCACGCGCGCCTCGCGCCCGTCGAACGCCATGAGCCCGCGCGCGCCCAGATACGCCACCTGACCGGCAAACGCGTACGGCTTGGCGCCGGTGTTGGGGATGGGGGACAGATCGGGACCGTCCTGCCACGCCGTGCCGTCCCAGACCTGCGAGCGCGGGAACATGCCGCCCACGAAGTCCTGCGCCTGCACGTAGAGCCGGCCGCCGTGGACGAAGACGAAGTGGAAGCGCGCGAAGTCGTGGTCACGTCCGCTGCGCGGCGACACCTCGAGCGCGGTGGCCCACGAGAGACCCCCGTCCGTGCTGCGGGCCACGAGCGCGCGCAAGCGCCGAGAGCCCACCAGCCAGAGATCGGTGCCGTTCAGGGTGGCGACGTCGAAGGCGTGAGTCACGTGGAGCGACCGATTGTTGCTCCAGGCGCCGTCGGGCTCCCCCACGGCCACCGCGGCGGACGGGCCGTCCCCCAGGGGGTCGATGGCCGGCGCGTAGAGCCGCGGGCCGATGGCCCGGTAGATCTCGACGGCCTCGGTGGGAAAGCGCAGCTTGCTGGCGAACGAGGCCAGGCGCGGATTGTAGGCCGAGATCTCGATGGGCCCCGTGTTCTCGTCGTAGTCGCCGTAGCCCATGTAGACCTCGCCGCGCCAGCCCTCGAGGGTGTGCAGGCGCCGCCCGTCCGCGGTTGGCTGCGCGGACGCGAAGGGATTCCGCCCCAGCGAGACGAATTCCGGGCGCGCCCCGAAGCGGCATGGGAGCCCGCTGCACGACGCCACGGCCAGCGCGAGGGCGATGAGGAGCAGGCGCGGGAGCGCGCGCCGGAGCGGCGGCGCCGCGCTCACCCCGTGTCGCGCCCCCGCGCCAGCGCCTTGTGGGTGAGATGGCGGGCCAGCATGAGCGGCGGCATGCGCAGCCAGTGGTGGCGCACGGAGAGGAGCCGGCGCGCGAGCCCGATGCGGCGTCGAGGCCGCGTGGGGTGATCCGGCTCGATGGCCAGGCCGACCAAGGCGTCCATGGCGGCGCGCACCGGCGGCGGCGGCGCCATGCGAGCGAGGGCCGGCTCGACGTCCGGCGCCACCGGTGTCCCCAGGAGCCGTCGCGCGAAGCGGAGCCCGTAGTAGAGCGGCCGCTCCACGTCGAGGACCCGCGCCCGCGCCGTGAGCTCGGCCCAGAACGGCGCCGCCGCGAACCCGCGCACGAGCGCGTCGAGATCGCTCAGATCACGAAGGCTCTTGTGCAGCTCGCCGGACTGGAAGAGATGGCAGGCACAGTGGAGCGTCATGTCCGCCGGCGCGAGCACCCGGAGCCCGGACTCTCCCAGCGGGCGCGCCGCCTCGAGGAGCCGTCGCGGGTCCGGCCGCAAGCGGCCGGTGGGGGGCAGGATGTTGTGGTGCACGTCCAGCACGATCTGGCGGTCCTTGTGCACCAGCGGCGGCAGCTCGTGCGACCATTCGCGATAGTAGCGCTCGTCGTAGGCGGACATCCCCGTCGATTCCCATCCCGCGCGCAGGAGCGCCGCCTCCACGTCGCGCAGCCGCTCCACGGGCACGAGGATGTCCACGTCGTTGAACTGGCGGCCGCGCGCGGCGGGCAGCTCGGCGTGGAGATAGGCGGCGCCCTTCAGGAGCACCAGCGGGACGTCCAGATCCCGTAGGGCGCGGCGGATGCGTGTCACCTCCCAGCGGATGAGTCGGTGCTGCTGATCCACATTGGCGCGCGCCGACTCGAGCCGCGCGCGGACCCGCGACGGAAGCGTGGCGAGCAGCCCCGCCGATTCCGCGAGCGCCTCCAGCCGCGCGAGCAAGGAGGCGTGGCGCGCCTGTCGCAGGACCACGTCCCACTCGGCGGGCGCGAGCGCCGGCATGGCGCCGGGATCACGGAGGAGGCGCAGCAGGGTTCCGCCGTCCCTCACCGCGACGAGGCGGCCCCCGGCGGGATCAGGCGATGGCGGGCGGGAGCGGCAGCGCGCCGACGAGGCGCAGGGCGTCGTCCAGGCGCGAGTACCTGAACTCGAAGGAGTCGCACCCGTCAATCATACGCGACAGCGTCCGGAAGCCTCGAATCCCCAGCGATTCGTAGTTGAAGGAGCAGTCGGCGAGCCGGAAGAAGGCGCGCGCCTTGGGCACGCGGGTGAGCGCGGGCGCCGCGCCGGCCTCGAAGGTGGGGAACACCAGCCAGGCCGGCGCCGCGGGCTCGGCGGCGCGGCGCACGCTGTCCGCGGGAGGCCGCACGTGGGCCACCGTGCCCTTGTTGGTGTTGGGCACGGGGGTGCTGAGATAGGCGTCCGGCGCCCACCGGCGGATCACGTCGATGGACACGTTCTTGAGGCTGATGGGGCGCGGCCAGGGCATGAGCGCGCCGTCGCCGGGACGAATCAGCGCGAACTCGTCGGACAGAAGCCGCCAGCCCCGATGGGCGAGTCCGGCGCACAGCGTGCTCTTGCCGGCGCCGGTCACGCCGGGCAAGACGAGCGCGCGCCCGTCGCGCTCGAGCACCGCCGCGTGGATCATCACGTACTGGTTGGCCCGCGTGGCCGCGCACCAGTTGATGCTCCATTCGAGCATGGGCACCGCCATGTCGGCCGGCAAGGGCTCGAAGGGGCGATCCTCGTCGAGGATCACCGTGGCCTGCCGGCGCCACCAGCGGCGCAGGCCCAGCGGGCCGGGTGGGTGCAGAACCACCACGTGGAAGTCAGCCAGCCCGCCTCCCTCATCGAGCGGAAAGTCGCGGTAGAGCGCCCGCACTTCCTCGGCCAGCGCGGCGATGGGGGTCTCGATGCGGACCACGAAAGGCCCCGTGTCGAGATCGAGACCCCCGCGCAGGCGGCCGGCGAGCTCGTGCGCGCCGACATCCCCGACCTTCATCGACGCGGCCTCACGGCCGTGCCGGCTCGGCCAGACCGATGTCCCGGAACCGCTCGAGCGTCGCGCGTAGGTGAGCCTCGATCTCGCGGTCGTCCACGAAGCCGAGGCGCGCCAGCAGCGCCGGCACGTCGGCGGGTTGCTCCTCGAGAGCCTTCAGCACCTCCGCGGCGAGCGGGTCCAGGAGGTGGGTGTCGCCGGACCCTTCGTCGAAGACGACGTACTCGTCGTCCCAGTGCTTCCAGTGGAGACGGGAACCCTCGGAGAGCTCCCAGCGCGGCTCGGCGGATGAACCGCCAGGGGGGGAGACTTCCAGCTACGACTTCTTCGACGGCTTGGTGGACATGTTGTGGGACATCGCGCCGCTGTCCTTCTTCTCGTCCTTGCTGTCGTAGTCGCGATCACGATGGTCGGCGAAGGCCGGCCGGGCCTTGATGGACATGATGATCGGCGTGGCCGCGGCGGCGGCCTTCAGGACGTGCCGGCGAGTGGGGCCCGCCGCCTTGGGCTCCGCGCCCTTGGCCTGCCCCTCGTTCGCTTCCGGCTTGCCATCGCTCATTGGTCGGGCTCCTCGATCCACACTAGGGCTCAGCCGGGACCTTGTCAACCGAACCAGGTGACTCGCCGCTGGTTACAGTCTTCCCGACTGGCCAACCAGAATGCACGTTCCGTGCTTAGGTTACCCAACTAATACTTTCAAGTACTTAGGACACTGCACAGCCTGCGCAGCCCTGGAAAGTCAAGGTTTTCGACACTTGTGGGTGCTTCACCCTCGCACGGGTGGGGAAGATCAAGGAACGGGAGCACCCATTTTTCGGCCTTGCCCCTTGCCCGCTTCGCCGAAGGTAATCCATACTCGGGGGGCTTGGTCAACCCGTCTAGGCCGGAGGACGTCATGAGTCGCCGCTCCCTACTCGCTCTCGCGCTGGCGGTCACCCTCCTTCCACTCCTCCCGGGCACGGGTCGGGCCGCCAACGAGCTCGGCGTCATCACGGGCGGCGAGCGGGGAACCTACTACCAGTTCGGGCTGAACCTCCAGCGGCTGGGCAAGGAAAAGGGCTTCGACCTCTCCGTCTACAACTCCAAGGGCTCCATCGAGAACGTCTACGCGGTCTACCAGAAGCCCAACACCCAGATGGGCATCGTCCAGTCCGACGTGCTGGCCTTCGTCGCCCGCGTCCAGTCCGATCCCGTGCTCAAGCGCATCGCCAAGAAGACCAAGATGGTGTTCCCCCTCTACAACGAAGAGATCCACATCCTCGGGCGGAAGGAGATCACCGACTTCGACGATCTCGCCGACCGTCGCGTGGCCATCGGCCGCGAGGGCAGTGGAACCTATCTCACCGCCCGCCTGCTCTTCAAGGTGTCCGAGGTGCAGCCGAAGGAGATGCTCCTGATCGATACCGACGAGGCCCTTGCCGCGCTCAAGGCCGGGCAGATCGACGCGATGTTCTACGTGGCCGGCTATCCGGTGAAGCTCCTGAGCGAGGGCGTGACGGCGGCGGACAACCTCGCCCTCGTCCCCATCACCAACAAGAGCATCACGGAGTTCTATCCGCGGGCGGAAATACCCGGGGGGACCTACCCGTGGCAGCCCCAGACGCTCTCCACCGTGGCGGTGAAGGCCGTGCTCATCTCGTTCGATTTCCGGCGGCGGGACTGCGAGGTGGTCGGCCAGTTCGCGCAGACGGTCTCGAACAATCTCCCCTGGTTGGTGAAGAATGGCCATCCCAAGTGGAAGTCGGTCGATCTGGACACGCCGCTCAAGGGCTGGGAGCAGTACGACTGCGTGGCCAAGTACCTTCGCAGGCCGGGGCAGCCCGCGTCCGCGAGCAAGCGCTCGGACGGTAACCCCGTCATGGACGCCATCAAGGAGCTACTCAGCGAGTGAGTGACCAGGACGCACTGACGCCCCGATCCGCCCCGGTCGCCGACTTGCCCGTGGGCGGCGCCTTCGGCCCGTACCGGGTCCTCGACACCCTGTCGGTGGGGGACGATGACACCACGTTCCTCGCCGAGCGAGCCGACACGGGCGCGCGGGTCACGGTGCGGGTGCTCGCCGAGGGGCCCGCGCGCGAGACCTCGGTCTATGCGGCCCTGCGCGAGCACGTGACGCGGCTGAGCGCCCTCAGTGCCCGCTGTCCCGCCATCCTCGCCATTCACGACTGTGGCCGCGTGGACGGCGGCGGGATCTTCCTCGCCTCCGAGCACCTGGAGGGCCTCACCCTCGCCGAGGTCCTGCGTCGCGACGCGCGACTGCACCCCGAGCGCGCCGTGCGGCTGGCGGTGCGAGTGGCGGAGGCGCTCGAGTCGGCGCACATGCTGGGCATCGCGCACGGCTCGCTCACCCCGCAGAACGTGGTGCTGCTGGGCGAGGACGAGGCGGTGAGGCTCGCCCAGTTCGGCGTGGACTGGGTGCGCGCGGCGCGCGGCGGGCCCGGCGGCCGCGGCCCCGCCGAGGCGGGTGCCTCGTACCGGGCGCCCGAGCAGAGCGCCAGCGGGGAGGCGAGCCCGCAGGGCGACGTGTATGCGGTGGGCGCCGTCCTCTACGAGGCGCTCGCCGGGCGACCGCCCGAGCCGCAGATGGGGCGACGCCGGATATCGGTGACGCCGCTCCGGAAGATCCGCAGCGACGTCGCGCGAACGCTGGAGCAGGTGGTGACCCGCGCCCTCGAGCCGGATCCCGAGCGGCGCTATCGCGACATGACGGATCTCTTCAACGATCTGTGGAGCGAGATCAGCCCGTTCTCCAACGGCAACATGCCGCCGGCCGCGGCCGCGATGCGACGCCGCCGCCCCGGCATGGGCCGCTCGCGCATGATCGCGGTGGGCATCGTCCTCGGCGCGGTGGTGGTGATCGCAGGGGTCAGCCGCCTGCTCGTCGCCGAGCCGCCCGCCCCGCCCGCGGTCATCTCCGCTCCGCCACAGGAGCCGGCCACGCGGCCCGAGTTCGCCACGCCGATCACCGGGCCCTCCGTCCCCTCCACTCCGGCCCTGCCGCCACCGGCCGCGCTCAGCGCCCCCTCCCCGGCCGCGCCCGCGCTGCCGCCGGT